>CAMOBD010000125.1 GCA_946578345.1 uncultured Clostridium sp. | reverse complement strand
AATAAGATATTCCTAAATACTCTGCTGCTTCTTTCATTGTTAGTGTTGTTCTTTGTACTTTTTGTAGTTCCATTAAATCATCTCCTTTTTTTTAGAATTTTATTGACATCTGTTTTGTAATGTAGTATATTGTTGTTAACGATGTTCTGGTTGAATTATAATTGTTAACTTGTAAAAAATCAAGATTTCTTGGTTGTTTTTGATATCACTTTGAATTTCAACTTAAGCATTTAAAATTGTTAACGAGGTGAAAATATTGATATTTCCGTTTTTCTTACTTGACTTTACAGATAAAGAAGAAAATATAACTACGAATTTTTTTAAGATTGAATCATTTACTTATAAACCTAATTCAATGCAAAATTTTCAACCTGTACTAACTAGTGATAAATTTAAAACAAATGAAGAATATTATTCTTATCTTTCTAAGAACAATATTCATGATATTGAAAATCGTTATGTACAAGAAATGCATACATTTAAAAATCCTATTGGGGATTTTCTGTTTAATTTTTTAAATGTAACTTCTATTGATAGTATTTTTTTAAAAAAATTGGTATTTAAATATGGAGCAGCTACTTTGAATGAGCCTATAGGAAAACACTTTACTGATGATTTTAATTTGTTTTATGAAGATTCTCGCGCCAGTAAGCAGGATGATAGTATTGATATAGATTATTTTGATTCACATTTAAATATCGGTATTAAAGAAGTCAGAAGATCTTATATTAATTTACACAAAACATTAAAAAACATTATTAATTTTTCTTATAATATTAATGAAGAAAAGTACCTAAATGGATTAACTCCTTCTCAAAGATATTATATATTTATTCGTACATATGAATCAAATGAATATTTGGGTTTGTTTAATTATTTAAGCGATGTAAGTCTTAATCAAGAATTTGATTTTTTAGAATATGATAAATCAATAAAAAGTTCTAACTTTAAAACTCCACAATCTCTAGCAATATATATAAAGAATGAATGTAAACGAAATCAAAACTTTAATATTAAGAGTTACTTGTATTCTTTTAATTCTCTTATGAGTGCGTATTATTTTTGTGTTTTATATTTTATAGAAAATAATATACCTATAAAAATATGTAAAAATTGCGGAAAATATTTTATTCCTGAAAATAGAATTTCCTCTGTTTACTGTAATAGAATATTTGAAAATAATAAAACATGTAGAGAAGTTGGTGCAATTAATGCATATAATGAAAAACTTAAAAAGGATGAAGTAAATTTGTTATACAGAAGAACTCTATCAGCAAAAAAAATGTTGGCTAATAGAAATCCAGACATCCCAATATATTTAGAGAGATACGAAAAATGGAAAAAAGAAGCTAATAAATTTAAACAAGATATAAAAAATGGTACAAAAACAGAAGAAGAATTTAAACAATGGATAGAAGAAACTAGAAAAAAATACTAAACTCAAAAAATATTAATTATTGGAGGGTGTTTATGTATATAAATAAAGGAAAACGCGATATTTTAATTTTTCCAAAGTTTAAAAATATTAATAAAATACAAGAATTAAGGAATAAATATGATCCGTTAGCCAATCTAATAGCACCACATATTACTATAGCTTTTCCTTTTTCAGATAATATGTCTAATGAAGAATTAATTAAAAAGTTAACTAATTTACTTAAAAACTTTAGACCTTTTACTATTGTATTTAAGGGAATATCTTTATCAGAAGACAATTATATATTTCTAAATTGTATGAATGGTGATCAAGAAATTATAGAACTGCATAATGAAATTTACAAACAAATATTACCAACACATTTAAAAAAGTCTATCAAATATATTCCTCATATTACTTTAGGAGTAGCTAATAATATTGAAGGTTTAGGTTCCTTTAATTATGAATTTGAAACAATAGTTGATGAAGTTTCAATTGAATTAATTGGAGAACATGAAGAATCAATTATAATAAAAAATATAAAGTTAGGAGATCAAATATAATGCAAACCCTATACATAATAACAGGTCCAGCAGGAGTTGGTAAAAGTACAATTTCTCAAATATTGGCTAAAAGAAGTAAAAAATCTGCATTAATTGAAGGCGACGATATCTATCATCAAGTTGTTGGTGGCTATGCACAAGCCTGGAAGCCTGAAAATCATTTAAAAACTTTTTGGAAAATATGTATAAATACAATTAAAATATATTTAGAGGATGGCTTTGATGTAGTATTTAATTACATTGTCACTCCTCAGAATGTTGACTTAATAAAATCTTCCATTCAAAATTATAATATTAGATTTGTTATTTTATTAACTGACGAATCTACTTTACTATCTAGAGATAAGCAAAGACCTATAGATTGCCAAATGAATGAACGTTGTATAACTTTGTTAAATGCTTTCAAAAATAGAAATTATAATTTAAAAAATATATTAGATACATCAAATTTATCAATTGATGAAACTATAAATATTATAGAAAATGAAAATAGATTTATTTTATAGGAGGTGTCATATGAATATACAGTTAGATTACTCTTTTTCTATTAATGAATTTTTAGAAATGGTAAAATCTGTTGGTTGGAATACATATTCTAAGTTACAAGTTGAAAAAGCTTTAAAAAATACTATGTATATGGTAA
>CAMOBD010000124.1 GCA_946578345.1 uncultured Clostridium sp. | reverse complement strand
TATTTTCTCTCATTTTTCCTTCTATACAAATATAATTTCCTTGTTGTAAGTTTTGGTAGATATTATCTGCTATTTCATCATATGCTATTGCTTTTATAATATTTTTATCGTTTTTACTATTTTCTTTTATGATATTACTTTTCTCATTTTGCTTACTTTTTGGAATATCTAATTCTATATCTAACTCTATCACTGACGTATGTTTTTTACCAATGCTTTTCGTTTGTTCATTATAAATAAACTTTAAGTCTATTTTATTTACTATTTTTCCACTAATATAACATCTATTTATCATTTTATATAATATTTCCATTATTTAATTCGTAAAAACAATATATTCTATTTTAGTTCTTTATTTCTAGTTTTTTAATATATAGCAATCAATAAATTACCAAAACCTACTAATATTGTTTTTACTGATTCATTTTTACCTTTTTAGCATAGTTGTAGTACTTACTTTAATATAGTTATTTCTATATACTTTAAAGTACCAATCCATATGCCATTCAGGAAGGAATAAATTTCTTTAATACTAATACTATCACTGAATGTATTCCTTAAAATATATTATCTGGATTTTGTATTAGAGTGCCACGCGGAAACCAATGTTGTTGTTGCTGTTGGTCGCATTGTTGTTGTTCCTGTTAGCCGTGTAGTTGTTGCTGTTGTTGTAATTGCCTCCTCTGTTAGTGCAAGGGTTCGCATTACTGCTATTCGTGTTCGTGGAATTATCATTTATCCCTATTTCTTATTCTTTCTATTTTCATTTTTTAACAAATTTAGAATTATCTTTTTTGTTTGAATTTTCTGACTTATTCATCATTTTCTATGTAAAATAGCTTTGTTGTTAAATTTTTTACATTGCCATATTTTATATAACCCATATGTCCACTTAAATACTTTTTAGCTTCATTACTACTAATTTGTTTTGTTTTAATTTTATACTTCATTTCCTTTATTTTTTTCTTTAGTTTTCTTTTTCCTCTATCTCGTATTTTTAGCCTATATTCATTAATCTTGTATCCACAAAAATTAACTCCTTGTTTGCTTTTAAATATTTGTGTTTTTTTATTTAATTGTAATCCTAATTTTTGCTTCAAAAAGGTTTCTATTTGTCCTTTTACTTGTTTTGCTTCTTCTTTTGTTTTTAGTAAAATAACAGTATCATCTAAGTATCTAAAATAATACTTGCAGTGTAGTTTATGTTTTGCATATTGGTCTACTTCATTTAAATAGATATTGGCAAACATTTGTGATGTATAGTTTCCTATTGCTAACCCACATTTTCCTTCATTAGAGTAAATAATTTTTTCTAATAACCATAATAATTTTTTATCCTGTATTTTTCTTTTTAATATGTTATACAAAATATCTTTATTGATATTTTCAAAATATTTTGCTATATCCATTTTTAAAATACAGTAGTTTTTCCATGTTCTGCTTAAATGCTTCATTGCTTTTTGAACGTCTAGGCATGCTTTATGCATTCCTCTTTTCTGTAAACAAGCATAACTTGTAGAAATAAATGTTGGTACAAAATATGGTTCTAAAAAATTATCTACTACCCATCTATGTACTATTCTATCTATATATCTGCTTTTTTCTATTCTTCTTTGTTTTGGTTCTGTAATATAAAATACGGTATATCCTCCATGCTTATATTTTCCTGTTTTTAACTTCTCATATAGCCACATAATATATTCTTCTTGTTTTAAGTTAAATAAAATTAATTCTTTTCTATAGCCTTTTCCTTTTTTACTTAAGTTATGGGCTCTCATTAAATTGTCATAGCTTAACTTTTTATCGTATTCATTTCTAATTGTTTTTGGCATAATATTTGATTAATCCTCCAACAATTTTCCCTATTTCTGCTATTTTACTAATTGCTATTTTAAATTTTCTTTCATCTATCCATTTGTTTTTGTACATAATTCTTAAATAAATTCTTTGACAATTTAATTTTGCATCTATTTTATTTAAATAATCTAATCTTTTATTTTCAGTTATTTTACTAATATACATAGCATGTTCTAGCATTTTGTAAATGGACTTTTTATATTCATTGCCAATATTAAACTTTTCTACTCTGGGAATTTTTAAAAGTACTTCTAACATATATTGTATATATTCTTCTATTTTTGGTATCAGTTTTAATTGTTCATTATTTACTTGCTTTTTTAATTCATTCATTTATTATTTTCATCTTGTAAATATTTGTGAATAGCATTTAAATATTTATCTTCTTCATAGCATCTGATACCTTTACAAATTAAACAATTTTTATTACTTCTTTTTTCTTTATGATATTTTCCACCATTTTGATATTTTGTAATAATCTCTTCTTTTTGATGATCAAAGTCATACACAATATATGCTATTCCCATAATTTCTAATTTTCTTAAATAATGCTCTATTCTATTTTCTGGAATTCCTATTTTACATATTTGATTTTTAAAACATACACATTTTAATTTTAATTCTTGACCAAGAAATACTGCATCTGCTCCTGTTGCTATATAGAAAATACCTGCTTTTATTAGTACGATAGAATTTTTATTTTTTTCTTGCAATATTTCTAACATATTACTAAAACTCATATTTTTGCCACCTTTCTTTGTCACGCCATTACTGTATTTGCGAGAAAACCCGCAATTGCAGTAATCGCGCCACGCTAGTGGCGCCACG
>CAMOBD010000123.1 GCA_946578345.1 uncultured Clostridium sp. | reverse complement strand
ACTTCTAAAAAGAAGCTTAATAATTACCGCACCTAACTGTATCAACTTTCCCATCGTTTTTCTCCTTTTTATATTTCAATTAAACAGCATTCTTATGTAGAAATCAGTATGTTTCACGCCTATCCACCGCTTACCAAATATGTATGAGCCCTTATAAATAGAAAATTGTCACTATTCTAGCATTTTCTTCACATCTATAAGACATTCTTTTAATTCATCTTTATTATACCTCTTTGCAATATTAAACATACAACTGACTATCGCTTTCAAGGATTGATTTGAAACTCTCCCATTTTTTTGAAGTTCAATTTCAAGCTTTTCTTTCTTTATATATATCCAAAAATCCGTAGAACATATTATCTCTCGGATTTTTTTGAGTTTTGTGTAATCTAAAAATTTTTCATAATACGGATTAAATATCCAAAGCAAAATCTGTTTTGGGTCAAATGTGACAAATATCCCAGGCTTATAATTACTAAAATTCAGTCTATCTCTTTTTCCGCTAAACTCTAAATATGTACATTCATAAAATATTTGTTTGTCTTCATCCCCTAAAGAGCTGTATTGCTCAAAAGTATAATTAATATACCTATTTGCGGTGTCTATTTCATTGATATCATATATCATTTGTACAAGGAAATTCAAATCGTATATTAACTCCAATGCAAGAATTCTCTTTACTAAATTATTAGAATTTTCTTCTCTCGTATCCTTTTTTCTCATCTCTCTCTGAATCAATAGTTCATAATTCCCATGTGCTATAGTATTTCGTATAATGCTATTAAAATAGTATTTGAAATATGCCACACAACTATTATACATGCTAACCTTTCTATCTATAGCCATTTCTATTTTTTTTACTAATTCAGCCTTTAAAAATTTATAATAGCCATTAATATCCGAGAAGGACTCAGAAATCGTTGTATGTTCCAGTAAATCTGAAAATAATCCTTCGATCTGTATTGGCAGCAAATTGAGCACTAATTCATCCGAATTTGTTTCCTTCTTATTTATCAGCTTGAGACAGTTATCTAATATTGTTTTTCTTTTCTTTAAACACACTGAATTATGAAGAATTTCATAGATTGATGAAATTGTATCTGGCAAATATGCTTCCAATGCTATGGATAGATCTTGTAGCGATGAGTTTATCAATTTATCTGGAAAAAGAGGATGATTTTCCACATCATCTCTGATCCTAGAAATTGTGTCATTTTCTAGCTGAGTATTTTTATACTTATTTATAATCCCATTGTAAAAAGGAAAAAACTTTATAAAATAAATAGTCTTCCATAAAACAGTTTCTTTATCTCCTTCTAATAATCTACTAAAATACTCTAATCGATTCTGATAAGGCTGAAAATATGTTTCAATCGAATCTATTTTTCGGTAAGAACATTTCAAAGCAATTTCTCTTAGTTTATTACAAACTATATCTGTATTCTCACAAAACCGTTTAATAATGTTCTCTAGTTGCTCTTTATAATACTTTAATACACCTGTGGGGCCATTATTCTTTGTACAATACAAAGTTTGAAGTTCCTCAATTATAAAATTGCAAAACAATAATTCATTTTTTCCATCTTCTATGTCATGCAATATTGTCGCTTTAAGAGAATTTGACTTTGTAGTAATTCGTTCTCTCTCGGCTTCCTTTTTTACCACTTCGTCTTGAATTTCAGTTATCAGTTTAGTAATATGTTTCTGTAATGGAATAAATCCATTTTCGAAAATTTTAGTATACTCCTTTTCTGCTTGCTGATAATAATTTATTGGCAAATCTGTCATTTCCAAATAAGCACATATCTCCTCATAATATTCCTCATCTGAAATAGGTTGCTTACGCTGGTTGTGCGGAGGCTTATTTTTTAATTGCTTAATAGCTACCTTAACTAAATCCTTACTTGAACAATCCACTTCCATCGCTATTTTGTCAAAATAATACTTTCCAAGTCCTTTAAAATCTTTATATTCAAAAATTTGTGCCGTATTAAGCAAAGGAATTTGACTAATATTATTTTCTATTTCAATTATTTTTGCATATCTAGAGGGAGTAAGTTGGCATAACAATATAAAATAATTTTCAAACCAACTGGCATTATATCCTTCTTTTGAGTAAATTATTAATTGAATTAATAAGTCTGATAATTTAATATATAACTCAATAAATTTAAATTGTAAGGTATTGTTGATAATCCGAAACAAAATCGGTAAATTACAAAACATTTCACTTTCTGAATTATCAACTAATTCTGGTATCATCTCATTATAATATTTCTTCAGCTCCTCCCTTCTCTCATTAATGATATAAAATCTTTCTATTGCAATAAACACTGCACGTTTCCCTGCTGATTTTTGAGGAAATTGTTTCATGCGTTCTTTCAGTAAAGAAATCTGATTATCATCTGATATAATATTTGCAAAACATATTGCAATAATCTCACAATTCTGATCTATAGCAGGGTTTTGCAAAATATCCCAAAAAACCTCAAATACTTCATCTACTTTAGCTATAGACAGAAAATATAAAATGGCATTAAGTTTCTTATATTCTTTTATTTCTTTATTTTGAGCAATATACTCCAATTCATAATTCACCTGTTCACGCAAAAATTTGATTGCCTCTCTCGGATTTTCTTTTATATATGATTCTACATTACATTTTACATTTTCTACATTTTCTATGCTGTCAAAAAAATCACCTAACACTTTTCTTAGTTCCATTATTATTCACATGCCTCCCGTACAATGAAGTAATAATATAATTCTCATTTTTATCCTCTATCCTTTAGCCTTTACTTTTCATTAATTATCCTGCTCCACACTGTTTTCACTGCAAAGAGAACG
>CAMOBD010000122.1 GCA_946578345.1 uncultured Clostridium sp. | reverse complement strand
TGTTTGATCCAACGTGTGAGAGCAGTCTGAGATACTCCGTATTCTTTACAAAGGGAAGTTTTTGTTTTGCCACCAGATTGATATAGGGTTACAAGTGTTCTTTTGAAGTCTTCGTCATAGCGAATACCTTTGTTGTTTGTGGACATGTAAGTACCTCCTTTTGGTGTCTACTTTATTGTAATCGATAGTTACTTTATGTGTCCACTTTTTTAATATAGATCCATAAAGATGGTATTTTGGTGATAGAGTAGTAGTATTTGTGAAGGAGTAGGAATATGGCTGAATATGATTTTATGGATAAAAGAAATATATTAGATTTAGAGGATAGCTTTTCATTTTGTTGTAATGGTTGTAGTGAGTGTTGTAGAAACAGGAATGATATTATATTGAGTGCGTATGATATTTATCGATTATCGCAGGGGTTAAATATATCTGATATGCAATTATTAAAAGAGTATTGTGAAATATATATAGGTAAGGTTTCAAAGTTACCGTTTGTAAAAGTTGTTTTTGAGAATGGTGTATGCAAATTTATGAAAGATAATAAGTGTAGTATACATTTATTTAAACCATCTGTTTGTAAATTATACCCTTTAGGTAGGGGAGTAAAAGAAGATTTTAATGAAGTTTTTTACTTCAAACAGGATACTCAGTGTGGCGGTAAAGGGATGCAGATTGTAAAAGAATGGGTAAAAGGGATAGATGAAGAAATATTTATAGTGTGGTCAACCTTCATGCTGGATTTAGTGAAAAGTAGTCATTATGAAGTGCTTGTCGATAGGGTTCTTAAAAACCATAAGAAATTAGATATAGATTACGCTTTTTTTTATGCAATTATTGATATTTTATATTTGCAATATGATGTTAAAGTTGATTTTTTGTCACAGTTAAAAGAAAGAAATAAAAGACTAGTTTCAGCGTTACATTCTAATAAATTAAAGTTTTAATAAAGAAAAGGTTCTTGTTTAATATTATAACAAGAACCTTTAAAAATAGGAGACAGATTATGAAAACATATGGTATGAAAGTAGCAAGAGGGCAGGTATATTTTTACAATGTATTATGGGGTATATTTGGTAAAAATAATGTACCGCCTGATTTATTGTTAAGAGGTTCTTTAGAAAGAAAGGCTAGACCTTATATTGTAATATCAACAAATGAAGGAAATAAAAGTTCTACAACTTGTAATCTTTTACCAATTACAAGAAGAAATAAAACTGCAATTCCTAGTCAAGTACAGTTTTTTTATAATGGATATTTTCAAGTGATTTTAACAGAACAGCCTATTACTGCAAATATAAGTGACTTGGGAAATTATATGTTTACGGTAAGTGAGGAAGTATTGCAGCAATTAGAAAAGGGAATCGCAATTCAATTTGGCTTGGAGGATAATTTTTATTTGAATCAATTTAAAAAATTAGAAAATAAAATAGCTATATTGTCAAATCAATTATCGAATAATTTTTTGCAAAAGGAGAAGATATTTTTTATTGATTGTCTTGATTTTTTTATGGAATGTTTGTTGAAGATAAAGATAAAAGAATTGGATTTTTTATATGAAAATGAATTTAAAAATTTTTGTTATATAGAGTATATGAAAACATTTGGTTAAGGAGGATTGTAATGTATAGTAAAAGTAATAAAAGAAAACGGAAAATATTTTTTATAAAACAAAAGATTTGTGGATTTATTTGGTTAGTCATTGTTGCAACTTCCTACTATATGGAGGGGGATGCTACATTGTCATTGATAGCTGTACCATTTGGCTTCTATTTGATTTTTACCAAGAGAATGGTTATGGAATTTTCTGAAAAGTGTTACAACAAAAAAATACATAAAGTAAGATCTTCTACAACATTAATTCCATTAAATATTGTTTATGTTAATTCCATATCTATGAATCCTAGAATAGAAGAGTATTTGAGAAAAATAGATAGAATTGTTAAAAACATATAAAATAACTTTTTCATTGTTTATTTTAAAATGATACAAAGGAGTTGAGTATTATGGGAGAAGTGATATCTTTGTTTAAAGAGAAGCATAAAACTGACATTGGTAATTCAGAGCAGAATGTTTATTTTTGTAAAGGATGCGGAAAATTTTATGATACAGTGAAACAGAGATGTGTTTGTGATGGAGATTTAATACAGCCTGTTATAAAATCTGTTTTTGTTTATGGAGAAAATGGTTTGAATTATATTGTTAGTGAGAAAGTCAAAGAGGTTTTTGATTTTAAAATATTATTGGAAGAAATTTCAGAGAGCATTGTTCCTTGTGATGTTTTAAATTTATATATTTTAGATGAAGTTTCTTTACAGGTAGTCGTAACTATTATTAATGTTTGTATTTTAAATGAAATTAAGTTGATATTGTATTATTATGAATCTGATTGTGATACATATTTTAAGCAAGAACTATTTTATTAAGTTATAAGGGGTTGAATCATTTGAAGTTAGGCATAAATAGTGCTTTTGAGATAGCAAAATATGTTATAACAATATGTTGTTTAAATAAAAAACCGGTAACAAATATAAAGTTGCAAATGATACTATATCGTTTACAGCTTTTTTATTTGCAAAAAACAGGGGAAAAATTATTTTATGATGAAATACAAGTAAGGGATTATGATGTTAGAATACCATCTATAGATTGTTTATTTACTTGTAATAAGCAAATGTTTATTACGGAGTTGTATAATTGTTATGATATAGATTTGGTTAAAAGAGATTTAATAAAACCTGAGATAGATAGATTGTCTAATATGAATTTATATAAGTTAACTATTTAAGGTATAAATATGTTGTGTAAAGAAAGTTGCTTTTAAAGTATAAAATTTTATCATATCTATAATATTTTGTTTCTTATATTTTCAAGAAAAATAAGAAA
>CAMOBD010000121.1 GCA_946578345.1 uncultured Clostridium sp. | reverse complement strand
ATTAAAACACTGTAACCTCTGTTGAGAGGTCATAATTTACTGATATTCAAATTAATATTTTATTAGTTAGATGTGGAAATTAAGGCACCTCCCCCAATACAATCATGCTCACATTGGTATTTTATTGTTCCACACTCTTTTGAATATACGTTTACTTCTTCATTTAATAATTCTTTTTTTTCTCCCATGATAATACCTCCTAAAAAATTTATACTTTTGACCATATTAGTATTCAATACTAAGCCATGCTCCACCACCAAAACAATCATTTAAACAATGAAATTGAATTTCTCCACAATCATCCGTATAAACATTTACGTCTTTTTCCTCTAATTCATTTCTTGTTTCTTCTTTTTCGTTTTTCATTTCTATATTCTCCTTTCACATTTTAATTAATCAGAACAAAGCGTCCTTATTAACTATCTATCTAAATTGTTCTAAACTACATTTTAATTCTATATTTTTTATTTTGTACTTTCCATATTTTTTGCATATGTTATCTTTTTTTTAGTCTATTTGGAATCAGTATTCTCTAATCATCTTTATTATAGATATTCTTTTCTGTTTTTTTATTACCCATATAGACAATATTATTTCTAACAAACATATAACTATAATATAGATTGTCATATGTGCAAAAGGAAACTGGTAACCTACGGATCTTCCATAACTAATTTTACCAACCTGTTGACATACTAAAACAGCTACGGGTAATCCTATCAATAACGTAAAAATCACACTTGAGGCAACATAGCAGCCTCCTTCACAAATTACCATTTTACGAAGTTGTTTATGCGTCATTCCAGCAGAATACATAATACTATTCTCATGCTGCCTTGCTATTTGATTCGATAATGTTGTATTAATCAAATTAAGAACACCAAATAAAAAAATCATCCATGCTATTGCTTGTAACGCCCCATACATGGTTGCATTAGTAGCTTTATTAAAATTAATTTTATTAAATACCGTATCTAAAGCAATTTCCTCATGCGAATCAACAATGCTCTTTAATTCATCTTCAATACTTGTTGCCTTTGCTGGATCGCTTACAATATCCCAAGAATAATCGTAATTTCCAACACCTGGGAGCAATTCTTCAAACAATTCTTCTGGAATATACATCATTGGAGCATCCATTCCTCTTTTACCATGTCCAGCTGAATTTGGCAATTTAGTAGCACTAAAGTATCCAGATATCTGTACTGGAACACTCTTATTTCCAAGAGATAAATTTACCTTTGAACCAATTTTCTGCTTCCCTGCAAAATCAACATAAGTATCCATTAATAAAATTTCATAATTATTTGAAGGCATAACTCCATCTGATAAAGCATCTTTTATTAACTTGCTATTTTCTCCCGTAATCATATCACAAGTTCCATTTCCTATACTATCTTCTAACTCTGCTTTGAAACTTGCTGATTTTCTTCCTACTACAATACCTTTTACTCCTGGAATTTCAAGAATTTCTTTTCTTAGTTCTTCATTTAATGGATTACCTTGTTGCAGAATTTCCGCATGTTCTCTCTCCGAATCTATATACACCTTAAAATCCCCATTGGGAAAAAATGTTCTTGCCATCTTTTCTGGATCTTGTATAAGCAACATAGAGGAAACAATCAAAAGAAGTATACCACTAATACTTAATGAGATAACAATACTAATTACTTTTCTAGGCTCTCTTCTAAAATTCATTATTCCAATAGATATAGGTGTAATTTTCTTTTGCTTTCTAAGCTTACCCCCTTTTACTTTATGTAACGTTATAATTTTAGCAGATTCAATCGGAGGTGCTTGTGATGCTATTTTTATTGGTTTTAGAATAGAAAGTCCAACTACAATCCAACAAATCAAAGCATCCATAATTACAACTATAGCATAATTAGCGAGATTAAACCCTTGCGGCATTATTATGAAAGAAGCAACAATACTGATAGCAATTCCGATTAAAATACCTGCTATTCCTAATTTTTTCCCTTCATATTTTACAATATTTTTAATTTGTCTTTTTGTCGCACCAATTGTTCTTAGCTGTCCATAATTTCTAATTTTATCAATAATAGATATTTGAAATATACTCTGAATTACAATACAACTTCCGAACAAAACAATAGCAGATAAAAATAAAATCATCGTTATTTGTTCAGTTGAAATTGTTTTTTCTGCATACATAAAATACTTATCATTAAAGCCTACAGATAAATTATTTTCTCTAGCTATACTATAACAAATATCTTTTATATCCTCCAACTTGATATTGTCATTCATATGAACATATGCTAAATATTTTGATTCATCAAAATTCGTATATTTTTTTAATCTCTCTTCAGATACAATAAAAGAATATATCTTTTGATCCGTTTCTTGTTCTTCTAAAACTCCAGAAATAGTATACTGTCCTTCAAAATTTTCTGTATCCAATTTGATGCTATTTCCTATTTTTTTATCCTTAGCATATTTTTTTAACCACGTTTCACTTACAACAATTTCATTATATTTGTTAGGAAGCTTTCCCTCTTTTAATTTTACTTGATTACGTGCCATATATAGCATTGGGCTATCCATATATATGTAAGATCCTATAAATCCTTGCTTACTCTTTTTTTCTCCAATCAAATAATACTCACCGACACTCTTAAAGTCAGAGAAACTCTTTAATATTCCTATATCTGTCTTAGAAACATTGATATATACAGCTTCATACGTATCTTGAACTTGATTTTTTTGAGTCTGCATTACAGATGTAGCAAACAAACCAGCAAAACCAAGTAGAAAAGATGCTAATATAATTGCGAGAAGAATCATACTATTTCGCCTATGCTCACTTTTCATATTTCGCATCGCAATTTGCTTTTCTATATTCCCAGAAAAGTTTTTCACATTAGCTTCCCCTTTCTAACTTAACAATTTCCCATCCTCAATT
>CAMOBD010000120.1 GCA_946578345.1 uncultured Clostridium sp. | reverse complement strand
TGTTAGTAAAGTTCAAACATTCCAGTTTGATACAACATAGTCTAATTTAGACAACACAAGTTAATCCATGTCATAAGTTGTAAATCCTCTTTAACTTTCCACCCCAAATTCTTTATATATTGCAGGTTTTCGATTTGTATGAGTTCCTGCTGACGCACAGCTTATATTACTAACATATAAGCAATACGAGGCGACTCTCTGCATGGGCTCGTCCACACCCCATAACCTTATTTTTTAGGTGTCAGTTACTTTGCATTTTCTCCACCCACTTAACTTAAATTTAAGTCATATTTAATTGTAATTGAATAAAAAATAGAGAGTACAATTCAATGCACTCTCTAAGCAAAATTCTCTTAAATACTTTATAGTTTATTTCAATTCGTTTAAATTCTTTTAAGTTTTTTTAAGTTTTGTATTGACATTTCTACAAAATTTCGTTAAACTATATATATCGAAGGTAGTTGTTTTGAAGAATACCTTCAGAATATTTGCCTTTCGACCGCAATTCGAAAGGTTTATTTTTTTATCTCTTATTCAATTGAAATTATAATATATTAAATAAAAAGAAATGTCAACGATTTTTGGTGACATTTTTCTTTTTGTTTTACACAGATATTCTATTTCACTACAAAAAACTACATTTTAAGTTAAAATTTTTTTCTTTTCTTTTACTAGGACGAATATATTTTTCTGCAGTAATAAATACTCTACCGCATTGTAATGAGATTTATATTAAAATGTACTGCTATCGCTTATATGGTCTAACTTATAAGCAATTCCACTAGGGGACACCCCTCCTTCGCTCGTACCTCGCTCACCCCCGTTTTATTTGAGAAAGAAATAAAGTTATATACCTTAAATAAAAAAATGCCTTAAAATTGATTTTCGAATAAATAAAATTGTAATTTTTATATCTGCAGAACAAATTAAAAAAAAGAATAAAAAAATAAAATTTGACATATAATAAAAAATGTATTATAATACAATTACAGATTGAAACTATAACCAGTCAATCGACACCGAATATATGAGTAACGGCATATATTCTTTTTTTTTGCAAAAAAAACAGGAGAGCTAAAATAACGGACGCTCCCCTGAACTAAATTTAATTAGTTTTTAGTGTCTTGATCTTTGTACTTTTGCAGTTCTTTTTGTAATTCTTCAATTTTTTGTAATAGCAAAAATACTAAATTATAACCAGTCAAAATTTCGACACCTCCCTTCTATAAGGGATTTACCCTACAAAGTAGGGTTGGTGCTAGTATATATCAAATTCGACAATTTGTCTACTTACTGCCTTTATTATTATTTTTTTCATAATCATTTATTGCAAATTGTAACGACTGATTTACAACCTCATTTATAGATAAATCTTCTTTTCCTGCAATTGATTTAATTTTATCAAGTATAGACTCTTCAATTCTTAAAGTATATTGCACATACTTTGTACTTGTTTTCTTATGATATGCTATTCCCATTATAAAATCACCCTTTATTAGTTTAACAACTTTATAATGTATAAGATACACATATATTGTACTTGTATTTGACACAAGTGTTTTATACTTGTATAATTATAAAGAGGTGATAATGATGTATTCAGATATAGCATTACAAGTAGCAATTAAATTTAATGAATTACCTGCTGAAAAACAAATACTAATAATGCAATCAATTCTTATAATTGCAGAAGTAATTGCATTTTTCTATATAAGGCATATTACTAAAACAAATTAAGCAAGACCAAACGGAATTGCTAATTTTATATTAGCAATGTAGTGCGGTAGCTCTAGGGTAGAAAATACTTTGTATTTTCGTAGGGGCGAGAATAGCCCCTGCAATACCTATGCTTTAGTATAGGTATTGTTCTGCAGAATAAAAAAATATACATGCCGTTTTGGTATGTTTTTTTATTTCTGCAGGAGGGGGTCAAGGGGATCACCCTTGCAAGTTTACCAATAATTTTTTCGTTAGAAAAATATTTTGGTATAACTTGCTACACCAAAAATTTTGTGTTATAATATAGTTGGTCGCTGGAGGTGGTAAAATGAATTGTGAAAAATTTACAAGAAATCAGTCTGGTAATATATTGGTGCATTGTGATAGAAGTGATCCAAATAGGACTTACAAAAATCAAGAAATAGACCATTCAAAAACTTATTTAAATTATAATCTTGCACCAGAGCATACAGGAATGACTGACTATGAATTTATGAAAAAGAGATGTGAAGAATTTAAGGTGCTAAAAAGAAAAGATGTTAATTGGCTCGTTTCTTGGGTTATTACTATGCCTACAGATTACAAAGGAAATAAAGCATTGTTTTTTAGAGAAGCATATAACTTTATGGCGAATAGATATGGTAAAGGCAATGTTGTTTCTGCTTATGTACATTTAGACGAAACAAGTCCACATATGCACTTTTGCTTTGTTCCTGTTATATTTGATAAAAAGAAACAAGAATATAAAGTAAATGCAAAACAATGTATAAATAAGGTGGAATTAAAGCAAATACACCCTGAAATGCAAGAATATTTAGAAAACAAACTGCAGACAAAGGTTAATATTTTAAATGGAGCAACTGCAGAAGGAAATAAAACTGTTGAGCAACTGAAAAATGAAGAAAAAATAAAAGAAAAGGCTATAGTTGAACTTATACAAAATCCTACTGAAGAAATAAAGAAATCTGTTATAGAACAAATTCCTGTTGAACAAAAAGAAAATATCATAGAAGAAGAAATTGAAATAATAAAAAATGAATTAAAAAAAGATCCTAAATTTATTCAAATGTGTCAAAATAGAGCAATGTCTGAAAACGAAAAACTAGAAGAACTTGAAATGCAGATAGAAAACTTAAAAGGAAAAAAGAATTATATTGAAGAAAGTATCGCAGAATTAGAACTACACCATAAAAAGCAAAGAAAACAACTTGCTGAAGAATTTGAAAAAGAAAAACAAATAAATAATGCTCGAATAATTGAAATGCAAAATACAACTATTGAACAAGAAAAAGATAAACCTTCTTTTTGGAACAAAATAGC
>CAMOBD010000119.1 GCA_946578345.1 uncultured Clostridium sp. | reverse complement strand
TGCGAATGCTTCAGCAGTCCGATGCTCAGGAAAGTGAAGTCCGCACCTTTATCCGAGAGATCCGGAAGCATTCCACCATTCAAGAGTTGGATGAAACGGTGTTGAACCGTCTGATCAACCGTATTCTGGTGGGTGAGGTCAAAAAGACGGATGGCCAGAAGGTGCAGGAGGTCAGGATTATGTACAAATTTGTAGGGGAAATTTTAATATAAAATGTTTGTTTTAAAATAAAAAATTACAATCAAAATATATTGATAATCAACAATTATTTAAAATAGCTATCATTATATTTTATTTAATGTGGGGCGCCAAAGATGAAGATTAAAATGAATCCGCAAGAGTTTATTTCTATAATTATTCAAGCTATAACAACAACTTTTTTAACAGCAAAAGGAATAGACCAGCGTTCAGCAGAGTTTACTGGCAATTGTATTGGAGGAATCGTTAAGGGCTTGTCACTAGCTGACCAAAATCCAGCTGACCAAATGAAAGCTATTCTTCAAAAAGCTGTTGACAATATGTTGTTGAGAAGTGATATTACACTTCCTGATGATTGCTATGATCTGCTCAAAGATTCATTGACATCTTCCAATATGATTTGGGAGTATATTTGCGCACCTAATACGAAAGAAGCGTTACGAAAATATGTAATAAAAGTTTGTAATCAGTCTATTGATTGTGATACGACTACGCTCCAAGCAAATGAAATTGTGGAGAATATTATGTCGTATATAGATGACATGATTATAAAAAATCCCGATCTGCAGCTATATACAATTTATCAGTGGGTTCGAAAACAAAACTCTCAGCCAACTGTTTACACTGCCAACGAGAATTATGCCCAAAGTTTTGTTGAACCATTATTTTTGCATAAAGAAAAGAAAAATACTAAAGTTAATTTGCTAAATCTTTTCGTCCCACAAAAATATTGTGATTCAGATGGAACAGTTCATGATGACCTAAAAAATGCACTTGTAAACTTTATAAATAATAACACAACAAATCTTCTGTTTATTGAGGGGGATGGCGGAAGCGGAAAGACGACGTTAGTGTCATGGATGAATTATCATTATAGTGTTGGCGATAAAATTGCAGAAAAATTATATAAAAGTAGGCCTCTTATCACCATTAGGCTGCGAGACTTAAATAAAAAAGATGTTGTCCCGAACAAAGATCTTTGGCTAGCTATTCGAAATTATATGAGAATATCTTCTCTGGATGAGCTGGAATCATTGTATCCGAATGCTGTTGTGATTTTAGATGGTTTTGATGAACTATGTATGATAGAAGGTCTCCATGATTATGAAGAACTAATCTATAATATTGTTCGTTGTGAACTAAAAAATTATAAATTTATCATTACGACGAGGCCGAAATTTATTTACAGGGATATTATCTTCACAAAACTGCAATATGAATTGAACCACTTAATTGAATATATTTATTTGCAACATTTTGACCAGGAAAAACGCGTGGAATGGCTTAAGCACTACACCTTGCCAGATTATTGTGGAGAGCATATAGATGACTTCGTTAAAAACTATATTTTGGGAATAGATACAGATTCTGATTCTTGTATATCAGATACACCAATGACTCTTTATATGCTTGCCGCGAAAAATACAACAGTGGAAATGCTTGAGAATAATTGGTATTTATATCACCACATATTTTATTATGATCTTAGCGAAACAGAATATAACAAAATGATCCCAGATCCAAATCGGAGATATGCACATAGCATTTCTCAAATAAGAGATGCAATTTACCAAGTAAGTGAAGAAATTGCGTATTGTATGTACAGGCAGAACAACCAAAATTTCTATCTTAAAGAAGATACTCTACGATGCATTATTCAGCAATTAAGTGATAGAATTCCTACGCTGAGAGATGCCGATATGAAGTCTGTACTAGAACGTTCGTATGCTTTGTGTTGCTATTGGAAAACCAATTCAGATCGGGGGGCTGTTGAATTTCTTCATAATAATATCCGAGATTTTTTCTTGGCCGAAAAGATTTATAGATCACTCAATCAACTTATAATGGATTTTCAAGGCATAGTGAGATTAAATTCCGCGCAAAAAAAGCAAATAGTATCAAATTTATGTAGTATATTTCAATATGGAACATTAGATACAAAAGTAACGGAATTTATATTACTGAGAGCTATATATTATTCTAGAAGACATGGTATTGACTTTTCAAAAATTGAATATGAGAAGCATATTCTTTCAAGTACAGCTGGAGAGATCCTTTCCAATAAAGAATACTACAAGGAGTTATTGAATTGTGACTATGATGGTAATTTACTTCAATTAGCAATAAATGTTATTACCTGTATAGTACAAGTATGCCGATATGTTTGTGAGCCTTATTTAAGCAGAAAAAATAAGATCCCATGGCAATTTGATGACTATATTAGTATTATTTTTAAAGACATTTTTAGCCAAGTGCCTATAACTCTAACATCAGATAGCATGATTGCCTTGGGAAGTCGTGGAAGATTTTCGGGTCTGCATTTAAAGGGATGCGATTTGAGAAATATAGGTTTTCAATATTCTGTTTTATCTGGATCAGACTTATCAGATACGGTATTATGTGGATGTGATTTTACATCTTCAAATTTAGATTCAGTTGATTTTACAAACGCGGATATGCATTATGCTTGTCTTAAATCCGCAAAATTAACCAATTCTATATTTACTGGAGTGGATTTGCGTGGCACAGATCTTCCAGATGGATTTTGCAGTATGGATCAGAATGAGCAAATTCAGCACTTGAAATCACTCAAAATTCAAGGACTGAGAATATAATTGATGTTCGTCTATATTCTAAAATTGGTTGTAGTGGTCATTTACATTATCTAGCAATATAAACCTATATCTTTTCTCAGTATTTTATAAGTTTCTATATTTTCTACTGTATAAAAGTATTTTCTCTTAACTCTTAAATAGTGTTGTATTCCCCTCCTTAGTAAAAAGGAGGGGAATTTTTTGTCCGTTTTTGAATTCATCACTTGACATTGTGGCAAAGAGCTGATGACACAGGACGAAATAGCAGTTATGGACGGTGGGAAATGTATTTTG
>CAMOBD010000118.1 GCA_946578345.1 uncultured Clostridium sp. | reverse complement strand
TTTTTTATTCCCATTTTTTCTATTTGAACTTCTATTACTTTTTCTATATTTTCCATTTTCATATCATATCTTATCTTCTTTTCTATTTGGTATTGTTATTAATAATTACTTACTAGCGAAACTACATTTTTTATTTTTTCTAATCTTCACATCATTTTTTTATTTTGTTGGAATAAAATGTAAGAAGTTATTAACAAAATTTTCTACTATATCTTGAAATAATTTTTATTTTAAGATATAGTTATATTTATATTGAAGTTTGAAAGAATTGTTAGGAGATATGATATGAAAATTTCTAAGTGTTCTTTTCGATTACTTATTTTTATTTTGTTATTTCAGTTTTTATTATTCTGTTTTTCTTTTTTTGTAAACAAAAATGTGTCTTTTGCTTCTAGTATCGCCATTGCTAACACTAATGCTGATACTAAAACTAATACTAATGCAGAAGATACCAATCATATAAATAATTCTATTAATTCTACAGATAATGTTAAGGATCTTTCCATTTATTCTCCCAATTGTATTTTAATGGAAGCAAGTTCTGGTAGAATTTTATATGCAAAAGATGCGCAAGAAGTAGTTTTTCCTGCTAGTACAACCAAAATTATGACTGCTATTTTAGCATTAGAAAATTGTGAATTAACAGATATTGCTACAGTTAGCCATAATGCTATTTTTTCTGTTCCTGCTAGCTATTCCCATGCTAGTTTGAAAGAGGGAGAAGAGTTGACTATAGAACAGCTATTAAATGTTTTACTTATTCCTTCTGCAAATGATGCTGCAAATGTTCTTGCAGAACATATTTCTGGTAGTGTAGATGATTTTGCTGTTTTAATGAATGAAAAGGCAAAGGAAATTGGTTGTTTGAATACTCATTTTGTAAATCCTAATGGAGTACATAATGATGAACATACCACTACTGCTTATGATTTAGCTTTAATGGGAAGATATGCAATGCAAAATAGTACTTTTAGAAGTATTATAAAGAAAACTAGATATTCTCTTCCTGCTACCAATAAATATAATAAAACTGATCGTATTTTTAATACCACAAATGATTTGTTAAGAGAAAATAATAGTACCGCAAAGCATAATTATTATTATGAATATGCAACAGGAATTAAAACAGGCTATACTACAGATGCAGGTTCTTGTATTGTAGCTAGTGCCAAAAAGGATAATATGGAAGTAATTGCTGTGGTTCTTGGAGGGGGCACTACAAAAGATGGACTTAGTGAACGAAATTTAGATTGTATTACTTTATTTGATTATGCTTTTGAAAATTATTCTATGCAAACAGTACAGGAGAAAAATAACGTATTAGAGGAAATTACGGTAAGAGGTGCAACAAGCGATACTCGAAAGTTAAATGTTCTTGTTAAAGATGATATCTCTATTTTATTATCTTCAGAAGAAAATGCTCAAAATTTAGAACCTGAAATTACATATAGAGATAATTTGAAAGCTCCTATTTCTGCTAATGAAGCAATTGGAAAAATTACTTATCAAGTGGGAGATGAAACTTATTCTTCTGATTTACTAGCAGAAACTAGTGTAATAGCTTCTGGCTTTTTACCTACTTTACTTCGTATTTTATTAATTTTTGTTACTTTATATTTGCTTTATATATTATTAAAGCCAAAGAACAAAAATAAAAAGCATGGTTCTGGTTCTTATACTAAAGCAACAAAGAAATCTAAAAAAAGGAAGAAAAAAGGTGGACATTTTCGCTGTATGCAATTAAATAATTTTGAACTTTTATAAAAAAGTCTACGATATTCCTAATCGAGTAGAGAATAAATAATAATTTTATTTATCCCCCTCAATGGAAAGAGGATAATTCTTAATGAATTTCTCTTTTTCGTACCAATAAAAAAGAGCACTATTAATAAATATATATAGTGCCCTTTTTTCATTTTTTAAATTTATAAGTTTCTAAAATAAAATCTTCTAAGCTTAAAACTCTTTCTATTTTTTTATTTCTAGTTTCTCTAAATTTGTAGCATTATTTTGTTCCAATAATAACAGTAATGCTAACTTCGTCTGATTCTGCATTAGATACTGTACTTGCTTCTGTTAAAAGCTTTATTTCTTCTTTTGCAGCTTGTTCTACATTTCCCCTAACAATCATTGTAGTTGTTTCTGTTTGAGAAGTCTCATTTGTTTTTGTAACAGTATATCCTGCTTTTTCTAATCTATTTTGAATTCTTTTTAGTTTTGTACTGCTATTAGTTCCATTTAATAATTCAATTTCAATTTTTGTTTTATCAATACCAGAAGTATCTATTCCACTTGTATCTATCTCATCATCTTGTACTGGATTTAAGAATAATTCATCTATTATTTCTGCTGTTTTCTCTTCATCTGCTAAATATACAGCCCAACCATTAGCATAAGCTGGTTCTCCTGGTAATTGTTCTGTTCTTAGGTTATCCACATTAAATTCTACAATATAAGGTACATAATCTTTAATGGTATCAAAGTCAAGGTTGGTTTCTATGTATTTATTTGCAATATCTATAAAATCATTAATTTTGAAGATATTTTCAGGTTTTAAAGTTTGTTTTGCAAGTTCTGTTAAAAAGTTTCTTTGTGTTTTCATTCTTCCTAAATCTTCCATACCATATTCATAAGGATATGTGGTGCCATCATTATTATGTCTAAATCTTACAAGTTGTTCTGCTTTATCTCCATCTAATAATTGTACTCCTGCTTTTAAATCAATGTGCAAATTTTGTCTATTATCATCATATTTCATATCAATAGGAACATCAAAAGTAACTCCACCAACAGCATCTACAAGAGCTTTAAATGCTTCTGTATCTACTTTTAAATAATACTGGATATTAAGTCCTGTTAATTCATTAATTTCTTTTAACATACTATCAATTCCTATAGAATACACTGCATTAATTTTTTGGCTTGGAGTCGCTGTAGCCTCATTATCTCCTATGAAAGTATCTCTTGGAATTGATAAAATAGATGCTTGCTGTAATTGAGGATCATATTCAGCTATCATAATAGTATCTGTTAATTCTTCACTTTGTCCTAAAAGTAAGCAATACATTTTAGGTAAATTTTTTAGTGTTTCTTGATTATGCCCAATGGCTGTTGCTAAAAATCCTTTTAATCCTCCACCGTTTTTATATACATTATAACCAAATACTGCTCCTGCTATTAGAATAATAAAAATAATAACTAACG
>CAMOBD010000117.1 GCA_946578345.1 uncultured Clostridium sp. | reverse complement strand
ACATACTGTGTATAGCGATGATATAGATTAAGAAAGAGTGAAAGGAGACTCTAAGCATGAAAACGAGATTATTATCATTACTTATTGCAGGTGTTATGACAGCAGCTTTGCTGAGTGGATGTGGTGCTTCAGAAGATACTCAGGATCAGAGTGACAGTACGGCACAGTCCGATCAGTCTGCAGATGAAACAAGTTCAGATACAGAAGCGAATACGGAGAATACGTCAGACGGCGTTGCATCAGATGGGAAAACGCTGGTGGTTTACTATTCCGCAACAGGAAATACCGAAGCAGTGGCAAATTACATTGCAGATGCCACAGGAGGAGATTTATTTGAACTGGAGCCGGTAGAACCTTATACAGATGAGGATCTGAATTATAATGATGAGAACAGTCGTGTATCTCAGGAATATGCAGATGAAAGCCTGAGAGATGTGGAACTGGTTTCTGCGACGGTAGAGGGATTTGATGAGTACGAAAATATTTTTGTGGGTTATCCTATCTGGTGGCAAATAGCCGCATGGCCGGTAAATCAGTTTATTGAGAATAATGATTTTACTGGAAAAACTGTAATTCCATTCTGTACATCGGCGTCTTCTGGAATAGGAGATAGCGGACAACTGTTGGAGGAAATGGCAGGAACGGGTGAATGGTTAGAAGGAGAGCGATTCCAGTCAAGTGCTTCAGAAGAGGATGTAGTAGCTTGGGTTGATAGTTTAGGGTTGTGATTGAACAGTTGATTTTGAAAATAAGGCATGATTCGGGAACGGGTCATGCCATTTATGATTTTGCAATATTTAAATTGGCAAATAAATTAGGTGTTATTCTCTAGATACACAAAGCATCGAAAAATATGTATACAGTATGGGAGATAGGTAATGTCTGGCTGGGAAAGGGACACTCCATCTGCCCATTTTTTTGAGTAGAATGTATGATGGAAGCATAGGTATTTTGGCTGTTTATGTAATTCTGTTATCATAATATATAACATTAATGAATATACTTGAAATTATGGTATCATTATAGGAAAGGTTTTTGACATGCTAGGAGAGTTGCATTACAATATAATCAAAAAGTACATTATAGGAGAAAGAAAAAAGATGACATTAGAATGTATTTTGTCAAAATTGGGAGATTGTAATGAAGCGCAAATATTGGGAGGGGCGCATCCTTCTATTACAAAAATAACTGAAGAATCTTTCTATGTTCAACCCAACTATGAAGAAATATATTGTAGTAAACGACAGGCAAGATTTATTATATTTTCTGCGCCAGGCGCCTGTGGAAAAAGTGCACTAGCAAAGTACCTTGCATATAAATATAAAGGTTTATATTGGGATTTGGCCAAAATAGCATTAGGTGAAAACAGCTTTCATGGTACATTATGGCGAGCTATGCAACAGGATAAATTATATCAGTATTTTAACGACTTAAAGACTGGTAAAAGCACATTGATTTTGGATGCTTTTGATGAGGCTGAGATGATTTCGGGAAGAACCGGTATTGAATTCTTTTTAAAAGATTTATCTGAATCTACGGAATCCAGTATGTATCCTACAGTATTATTGTTTGCAAGAACGGAAAGTGCAACCTTTATTGCTGAATTTTGTAAAAAAAATTCCATAGAGTATGCTCAATATGAAATTGGTTTTTTTGAAGAATATAATGCTAAAGAATTTATAAGAAAAAAGCTTGAAACAATGAATAAGAGTATAACGCAAACTGTAAATAGTTGTATTGATGAGCAGTTTGTTGTTATAAATAGACTTCTTGGGAATGCGGATGTGGCTAAATCTTTTTTGGGCTATGCCCCGGTTTTAGAAGCACTTGTTCAATCTTTTGATGAAGAAAGAAATACTGTAAAGTTGTTAGAAAAACTAAAAGGCAATGACACAACAACTACCGGTATTGTTTTTAATATTTTAAAATATTTGTTAGAGCGTGAACACGGAAAAGTTTGTAATGGACTTAAAGAAAAATGGGGAAAAGAATATCCCGAATTTAATAATTGGGATATAGTCTATAGTGTGGAAGAACAGATGGTTCGCATCGTAGAGTATATTATTTTAGGAACTATAGATGAATGTAGTTTTTATTCATTGGAAAAGTTGCCTGTAGAATTATATAGTGATTATATGGAGTCATTAAAAGTATTTTTGCCACAGCATCCTTTTTTGCAAAATTTAGCTAATAATAAATCTGTTGAATTTACTGGCCCGGCATTTAGAGACTATGTTCTTGCATTTATGTTGTCTAATAGTGAATATGAAGATTTGGGATTAGAATATTTTTCTGACAAATCTGTGACTTCACATTTTCCATCGCAACTTTTATTTGATTTTTATGTCGTTTTCTCAAACGAAGAGATGACAGGAAAAATTTTCCCGTTGCTGTATGATTCATACAAAGCAAAAGAAACAGCTGTCAAGATTGCATCTATTGACATTTCTAGTGTTGGGAGTGAAAAATATGCAGTGTTTAGATTGGATGATTTGAGTGCTTCAAAAAAAGTAGAAGATTCAGAATTATGTGTTGCTGGCGAAGATGCTTTGTATATTTCTAGACTTTCAAATGGAAATATTGATTTAGACGGAGATGTGTATATTGGAGATTCAAAAAATACGTGTAGAATATATAATTCCGTAATTATGGCTCGACAACTATACCTTAATACCGTTCATATATATATAGAGGCCAGAAAACCGGGGGAGTGCTTATTAGTAAGTGAAAAGGATGTTATAAATAAATATGCTGATATTCCTAAATTTGAAATACAGTCAGATGAAGAAAATTTAATTAAAGTAAGTATTCCCAATATAAACAATTACTATAAATTACGACCATACAAATATGATTTTGAAACATTAGACGGAAATGATTATTTAAGGTTCTGTGTGTTTGTTAAAAAGATAATGAATTGTTTGCGAAAGCATAGAAAGGATGCGCCTGCTAAGGATAAAGAATTTATTGACAATGAAATTATAAGTAAAAATCAATTTAAACAAAAGGCTATGGATTTTTTAATAAATAAAGGAATTATTTATGTTGATAGCAAGCAATCTTATTTATATAAGTTGAATGTTGATCGTTTGACTGAATATGGATTAAGTTGGGTTGGTTTTACCCAAGATGATAATGAAGGAATGTTAAAGTTATACAAAGAGTTTTCTGAGAGTAAGTAAAAAGTTGTAATATTAAATACATCATAGATGTCCTATCCCAATAGATATAAATTTATCTATAGCCTGCTAATAAAAAGGAATTTGATAAATTAAAATTGGAATTTCTATAATATATTCAATATTCAGTTTGCGGTAAAGTTTCT
>CAMOBD010000116.1 GCA_946578345.1 uncultured Clostridium sp. | reverse complement strand
AATTAACAGGTGGTGAGCCTATGAAGCATCCAGATTTCTGGAAGATTGCAGAGATGATTAGCGATGCTGGAATGGGGATGCGTATATATACAAACGGAACCTATATAGATGAAGATTCAATTTCTAGATTTAAGAAATTGAATCTTGATGAGGTTCAAATAAGTGTTGATGGAGCGAATAAAAAAACGCATGATTCATTTAGGAGATCTAAAGGCTGCTTTGATAAAATATTGGCAGCATTACCACTATTAGAAAGAAATGGAATTAAAACAATCTTATCTTTTACGATAACTAATTACAATGTAAATGAAATGAAGGCATTTATTGACTTAGCAAAGAGGTTTTCAAATGTCAAAGTGGTTATAAGCCCTTATATTAATTATCATCAAACATACCTGGGAGATAAATTTGTTGATGTTGATGATGAAGTTATACGAGAATTAAAAACTTGCTTTGATCAAAACAAAAACATATGGTCGGATAAAGTTAAATATTCGTTATCGTTTTCAAACAGATTTATTGGATACTGTGGTTTTGGGATATATAGTTTATATGTCGATTCTACTGGGAAAATTATGTTATGTCCATTATTAAATAATATTGTAATTGGTAATGTAGAAGATGGACTTTCAAATGTTTGGAAAAACAGTAGTGTGTTGGCTGAATACAGGAAACATACAATGGCAGATGTTGAAAAGTGTAATTCTTGTATAAACAGCAATGTTTGTAAGGGGGGCTGTCGAGCAAGAGCTTATTTGACCAATGGAACATTTTTTTCCCATGATCCAGTTAGCTGTAAAATGTATTAGAGGTAAAATCATGAAGATAAAAAAAGTATTGTTAATTAATTGCTCTTTAGACAAATTCAGCAGAGAAAAGATTAGGGCAGCTGTATCGTCGCCTAATTTGGGTTTGCTTTCTATAGCAGGAATTTTATTAATGCATGGATACAGGGTAAAAATTATAGATTTTTTTGTAGAAGAAATATCTAAAGAAGAATATGTGAATATCTTGAATGAATATAATCCTGATGTAATCGGTTATTCAGTTTACACGAGAACAGTTCCATTTCTTAAAAGGATGGTAGCAATTAATAAAAAAGTAATGAGTAATGCAATAAATGTAGTTGGGGGACCTCATCCGACGTTTCGTGTTAATGAAATGCTTAATGAAATTGGTGCAGACTTTGTTATTAGAGGTGAAGGAGAATTTGTTTTTCTTAAACTCTTGGAAAGTTTAAATTATCCTGAAGGATATAGGCTAAAAGATGTAAAAGGTATTAGTTACCTATATAATAAGCAGATTGTAAATACGGCATCACAAGGTTATATTAAAAAGTTGGATGCTTTACCACTTCAACCTATAGGGTTAATTAAAACAGAGTTGTATTCAACAGCCTTTTCAATTATAACGAGTAGAGGATGCCCGGGAAACTGTATATATTGTGCCTCTAGAGCATTAGCAGGAAATGAATATAGAATGCGATCGGCTGAGAATGTAATATCTGAAATTTATTTTTTAGAAAAAAAGTTAAATAGCACAAAAATTATAATATTAGATGATACCTTTACAGCAGATAAAGAGCGTTTGAAAAAATTTTGTCAGTTAGTTTATAGTATGAATGATAGATACACTTTTAGAATTGAGTCGAGAGTGGATTCGGTTGTACCAGGTGATATTGATATGTTAAAAAAAATTGGGTGTGAGGTAATTCACTTTGGCGTTGAAAGTGGGTCTCAGAAGGTTATAAAGCAAATTGGGAAGAATATAGATTTGTGTTGGGCAGAAGAAATTATGGAATATGCATGTAAACAAAAAATTCATGTGGTTGCAAGCTTTATAATTGGGCATTACTGTGATACTAAGGAAAGCGTTTTAGAAACTATTAATTTGTTGAAAAGATTAAAGAATAGAGGTATAGAAGTGTCGGTTGCAGGGTGTATACCATTTCCAGGTACACCGTTATATAATAACAAAAAAAAATTAGGTGTTGAGGTTCATGCTAATTCATGGCAGGAATATGATTTTAGCAATATTATTGTTAGTACAGATTATTTGAACTGTGAACAATTAAGAGAACTACTTTTTCTTGCTGTTCAGGAGTCTATGTAGTTTCAATTTAAAAAGAT
The DNA here is from genome assembly GCA_946578345.1 of uncultured Clostridium sp. Classification (GTDB taxonomy): domain Bacteria; phylum Bacillota; class Clostridia; order TANB77; family CAG-508; genus CALXVA01. The sequence goes on along the minus strand of CAMOBD010000116.1, from coordinate 1,426 downwards.
TATAAGAAAAAGTAGTAAGGTAGAAAATTATGTATAATTCATGTAGAGAAATTAAGGAAAGTATTTTATTTGAAATTTTGAGTGGATATCGATATAGAAACGGAGAACGAGTGGATACAATTCGAGAGTGTGCATATAGATGGAAGGTAAATCCGAACACAGTACATAAACTTTATAAGTATATGTGTGATAAGGGGATTTTAAACACTCAAATAGGAAAAGGCACGTATTTGACTCAAGATGTGGCACTTATTGAAAGTTTCAGGCTAGATATTGCACATTATCTTATTATGAATTTACATAGAAAATTATCTGATTTAAACTGTACGGATAAAGAAATAGTAGAAATGATAAGCTTCTATATCAAAACATAAATACAGTATAGAGCTAGAGCTAAGAATCTATGTCTTATGGAGTAGTGCTTTGGTGTAAGTACTATTTTTATAAACAATGTTAAGGGTTTAAATAGTGAAGATGAACAAAATGCAAATATATAAATATTATTCTGTTTCTGATGAAATCTTTGTCAAAATTTATAAGGGGCATTATAGAAAAGGAAGTATACTTCCAGCTATAAATAAATTAGCAAAAGAACTAGATACAAGTCCAGAAACAATTCGTAAGGCACTCTATGTTCTTGTGGATTTTAAAATATTGACTAAAAGTAAAAATGCTTTTTTTATAACAAATGATATTTCATCAATTGAAGAGTATAAAGAATCGTATATTAAGAAGTTCAAAAATATGTATGAAGAGGCAATTCAGAAGTTTGAAAAATAATTTATACATTTGGTTTATTAGTTATAGGCTTTTCTTCTAAAGAATGAAAGAGAATTGTTGTTGAGGCAAATTAAACTAAGTCCCTAAATGTATTTTATTATTTGCAACAATTGAAAGAAAAATGAAACATTAAATGAGATATTTTTAGTTCTAAAAATCAAAATAAATGAAAAGTATTTTAATGGTGGCTGGTTTATAATCAGATGCCATTTTTTATTTGACGGAAGAGCTGAAAACTTAATGTGTGGGGTTAATTATAGTCAATTTAAGACTAAAAAAAGTTATTTTATACCATATTTATTATACGGTTATCCAAAAAAGAATATACTTTAAATAAAAAACTATAAAATGGAGGTTTATCATGAACAAAAGATTATTTACTTCAGAATCAGTAACAGAGGGACATCCAGACAAAATGTGTGATGCCATTTCAGATGCAATTTTAGATGCGTTGATGGAGAAGGATCCTATGAGTCGTGTTGCCTGTGAAACAGCAGTAACTACTGGATTGGTTATGGTAATGGGAGAGATTACTACAAAGGCATATGTGGATATTCCGCAAATTGTGAGAGATACAGTTAAGGAGATTGGTTATACAAGGGCAAAATATGGTTTTGATGCAGATACTTGTGGTGTGCTCACAACA
>CAMOBD010000115.1 GCA_946578345.1 uncultured Clostridium sp. | reverse complement strand
TTTGCAACTAGCAAAAATGAAAGTGGCGATAGTTAATTTGGATAAAATTTATCTTTGGAAGTAAATTTTATTGCCTCGCAGAGCCCCCCGAGTTTTGATAGTATGTCAAAACTCATAGGGGAGAAAGATTTAGTTAAGTACACTAAAATCATTCTCCCCATAGAATAAGTTTTTTCAATATTAAGCTGTTTTTTTTATTTAATATCTTTTCAATTGTTATTTCAATATCATCAAGACTAACTGGAAAAGAAATTATACCAATACCTCTATAATATATATCTATTTCCTGTACTTTTTTACCATTTATTTTTTCTGTTTGATGAATTATTATTTTTTCTATCAATTCATTTAAAATTTCTGGTGTTAGTTCAGTTATTTCAGTATATTTTTTAACATTAGATATAAATTGTGTTAAATCAGTTTCTTTCTTTTCTTTATTTTCTATTTCATTTGACAATTGTTCAATTGTTATTTTTAATTCTTTTTGTTCTTTATCATAATTAAATGATAATCTTCTAAATCGTTCATCTGTTAGCTTTCCCGAAATATTATCTTCATAAATATGTTGAAACAAATTATCAATTTCAATTATTCTATTCTTTGCTTTTTCAAGTTCTTTTTTGTTTTTAGAAATTTGCCTTAATTCATCTTGAGTAGACTTTGCTAATTGCTCTTTAATAAATAAATCTTCATAACTTTTCATATATGAAATTACTTTTTGTATATTTTCTAAAACAATGTTTTGTAATACATCATCTGTAATATAATGAGAAGTACATAAAGAAGTATCATGTTTATAACTTGAACATCTGTAATGGTCTTTGTTTTTTAAATCTGCTACAGGTGATTGAAAATACATTTTTTTACCACAATCATAACAAAATAGTAATCCTGAAAAAATGCTTTTCTTACCTGATTTTGTATGCTTCTTTCTGTTATTTCTTAATTGTTTAGCAATGTTCCAAGTATATTCATCAATGATTGGTTCATGGGTACTTTTAAATATTTTTCTATCCTCTTTTGGAAGATAAACTCTAGTTTTATCTTTATATGAACGAGTGGTAGATTTAAAATTTACTGTATCTCCAATATATTCTTGTCTATCTAAAATACCAGCTACAGTGACACCACACCATTTATATTGATGTTCTTGATTATTAGGCATTGAGTTTTTGCTCGTATTAGCAAGATATGCTGATGGAGTTAATATTTTTCTTTCTCTTAAAATTCTTGCAATTTCACAAGTTCCATGACCTTGAATAAATAGATTAAATATTTCTTTTACAACTTCTGCTGATTGTTCATCTATAATCCATTTTGTTTTATCATTTTCATCTTTTTTATAACCATAAGGAATGTTATTTGCAAGTGAAATTCCAGATTCGCCTTTATTTTTGAGAACTGCTCTAACTTTTTGACTTGTGTTTTTGGCATGCATTTCGTTAAACCAATCTTGAATAGGTAAGAAGTCATTTAAGCCTTTACTACTATCAATATTATCCATTATAGCAATATATCTAATATTTAATCTTACAAAATCTTCTTCAAGAAGTTGTCCTACAACAAGTCTATTTCTACCAAGTCTTGAATGGTCTTTTACTATTATTGTTCCAATTTTTCCACTTTCTGCAAGTTCCATCATTTCCATAAAAGCAGGTCTTGTAAAATTTGTTCCTGAATATCCATCATCTACAAAGAATTTTATATTTTGAAACTTATTATCTTTTGCATATTTACTTAAAATTGATTTTTGATTTATTATACTATTGCTTTCTCCAGCCATTTCATCATCTCTAGATAAACGGCAGTATAAAGCAGTAATTTTATCGCTTTCTAGCTGTTTCATTATTATCTCCTTTCTCTGACAGCTTGAAACACGATATAAAATTATAGTTTCTACTTTTGTAGTAGTGATTATAATATACCATATTTCAAGCTAAAAATCTAATAAAATTTTCATTTTCTTAATATTTCAAAAAGAATTTGTAATATGGTATATTCGGAGTCCTCATTAAAGTAGGTATTTACTTTATAAGTCTTACCATTTATTTGTTTTTCAAAGTTCAAATTTTTCTCTGGGCATAAACTTGTTAAATATTGTATAAGTTCTTCCTTATTCATTTTTGATAGTTTATGATATAGTTCATTTCTAAGATTTTCTAAAAATTCATATTCTTCATTAGTTAGTTCAATTTTGTATATTTTTTCATTATTATCGTTCATAACTAGCCCTCCTTTTCTTGTATTCAGGAGAGTTCTTTATTTTTTGTCTTTCTAATCTTTCTTTTTCTCTTGCTTCTTCACGAGCTTTTCTTTCAGCTTCTAATTTTTCTTGTTCAATTCTTTGTCGTTCTAATTCATCTTGTTTTTCTTTATCAAATAAAGTTTTAAAGAAATCAGCAACTCGTTGTGGTGCAAGTTTTATAGCATGGAAGTAATCTTTTGTTTTTTCTACTAAACCATCATATTTTTCTATCCATCTATTTATTGTGTTTCTTAAATTTTCAATTTTAGTATCACGCTCATAAATTTCTTTATCTGCTACAATTCCTTTTTTAGCATAGTTGACTAAATCCTCATAGTTTTGTGGTTCTAGTTCAACTTTTTTAGAGAATCGTTTATGCTTTCCTAAATCTGATACACCTTTAATTTGCTTATCGAATTTCATAATATTATCAAGAGTAGTTTCTTTTTCTTCAATTTTGTTTGATATCTCTTTAAGCCTCTCTTTATCTTTTTTTATTTTAAAATCAAGATTTTCAAGATGTTCAGCTGTACTTCCTTTAATACCTCTTACAAAACCTCTATAACCATTATCAAACATATATTGAAAAAATCTATCCTGTAAAAGGCTATATGATTTAATTAAAATAGGTTTTCCTTTCTCGTCATAAAGAGGAGTGCCATTTACATCAACGGCTTGTTCAGATTTCCACTTTTTACTATGGCTTACTTGATTTATTACTTCTTTTGTTTTACCAACTAAAGATTTGTCTTTACATCTTTTTGAATACTTAATTTCTTTTTGCACTACTGGAATAGCTATAACATGAAGATGATAATGATAAATTTCTTTTCCAAATTCTTCTGTAAGTGCAGTATTTAATTCATCAGCATGAAGTACAGCAGTTAGAATGTTTTCTGTTCCCATTTCTTTTTCAGCAAAGTTATATGCTTTTTCATAAAAGCTTTTTGCAAATTCATAACCACCATTTTCTTCAAAATATAGAGAGTTAACATCAAAAACTAGTTCATTATATATTTTAGCATTTGCTTTTAAACCTCTTGTAGATATTTGACCATTTTTAACCATTTCATCAAATTTTTGATTAAGGGTAGAGTCATATCTTTTAAAATAAATATTCATTGGTATTCTTTCAGCAACTATATTTGTATTGGAATAAGTTGCATTTTTTCTTTCGTCATGTCTTTCAAATTTACTGATATTTTCTTTAGTATGTGTAACAACTCTTGCTACAGAAAAATGTTGTTTTTCCATTTGATATCCTTTCCGCAGATATACAAGCGACCTCAGGGAGCAGTGTTAGATAACTTTCTAACGAAAGTATCTAAC
>CAMOBD010000114.1 GCA_946578345.1 uncultured Clostridium sp. | reverse complement strand
TTTCCAGAACATGATCAAGATATTGTTATTATTAAATCTGATGGACTTCCTACTTATCATTTTGCCCATGCAGTAGATGACCATCTAATGGGAACTACTCATGTTATTCGTGGAGATGAATGGCTTTCTTCTATTCCTCTTCATTTACAATTATTCCAAATGCTAGAATGGAAAGCTCCTAAATATGCTCATATTTCACCAATCATGAAAGAAGATAATGGCGGAAAAAGAAAGTTAAGTAAGCGTAAAGACCCAGAAGCTGCTGTAAGTTATTACACAGAAGAAGGAATTCCAAAAGAAGCAGTAGTAGAATACTTAATGAATATTGCAAACTCTAATTTTGAAAGTTGGAGAAAAGCAAATCCAAATGCATCTTTAGATGAATTTGATTTACAATTAAATAAAATGAGTGTAAGTGGAGCATTATTTGATATTGTAAAAATACTAGATATTGCTAAAAATGTTATTTCTAAATATACAGCAGAGCAAGTTTATGAAGAAGCTCTTACTTGGGCTAAAAATTATGATAAAGAACTTGAAAAATTATTAGAAGATAAAACATATGCTTTAAAAGTTTTTGGCATAGAAAGAGGAAATGCAAAACCTAGAAAAGATATTAGCAAATGGTCTGATGTAAAAGAGGCTATTTCCTATATGTATGATGACGAATTTTTTAAACAAGAACAAAAATTAGAATATGCTAAAATTCAGGATAAAGAAGAAATTAAAAAAATCCTATCTTTATATTTAGAAAAATATTTTGCTATAGAAGATGATAAACAAACTTGGTTTGATAAAATAAAAGATTTATCAGAAGAACTAGGATATGCTAGAGAAGTAAAAATGTTTAAACAAGAACCAGAAAAATGGCCAGGACATGTAGGAGATGTAAGTACTGTATTAAGAGTAAGTTTAACTGGTAGACAAAACACTCCAGACTTATATGAAATTATGCAAGTACTTGGAAAAGAGAGCATAGAAAATAGAGTAAAAAGAATATTAGCAAAATAAAAATAATTTTAAAATATGATTTAAAGCAAATTGTAATTTTGTAGAAACTTAATAAAATATGTCCACAAAAATAACAAGGAAAGGAGCATTTTAGTATGGAATATCAAGTAGGAGATATTGTAAAAACAAAAAAACAACATCCTTGTGGTAGTAAATTATGGGAACTAACCCGTGTAGGTGTAGACTTTAAACTAAAATGTTTGAGGTGTGGACATGTAATTACACTAGAAAGGCCAAAAGCCTTAAAGGCAATTACAAAAAAGGTAGAACCAGAAGAAAAATAGCAAACAAAAAATCCAACTCCATAAGAGTTGGATTTTTTGTTTCTTGGGTTCCTATTCTAGGATACCCTCTTTTCTTTTGAAGTTAATACATCGAGATACTGCGCCGTTGAAAATCGTCTTGAGTGGTTAAAGAAAATACATCCTGATAAAAGGAACGAGGTCCCTTAATAATAATTACTTCCCGCTGAGCGGAAAACTTGTATTGAGGGAATTTCTTTTTACATGATTCCAAAAAAGCTGCAGCACAATTCATGTCTGCGAACCGCACAGTAATCGTGCAGTTACTGACCTTTTTTGTATTCTTCGGCATAGTATCACCTCAAAATATATTTGTCCAACTAGAACAAATAAGATATTTGCCAAGTTCTATTGAACATGTTATTATTATAATACTAAGTCAAATGATAGTCAACAATTTGACAAATATCTTTTTAAATTTATAAAAAAATGCTATGATATTTTTATCTATTCATTAAAGTTTATAAATTTTTCTATATATTCCCAAACTTTTTGAGTATAAATTTTTCTTTCAGAGGAGAACGGTAAAAATTTTAAATCTTTTAAAGGGTTTAAGCTATCTTGCAATTTTTGAACAGCTTCATCCACTTTAGTAATAGCAATTTTATCCGCCTTGCTTGCAATTACCATACAAGGTAAATTAGTTTTAAAAATGTAATCATACATTAATTTATCATTTGCTGTTGGCTCATGGCGAATATCTATTAAAAAAATAATTAGACTAATTTGTTTACTATTTTCTAAATATTCTTCAATAAAATTTCCAACTTTTATCTGTTCTTGTTTGGACATTTTACTATAACCATAGCCTGGCAAATCTACAAAATAGAACATATTGTCCATATTATAAAAATTAATTTGTCTTGTTTTACCAGGTTCACTGCTAGTTCTTGCTAGTTTTTTTCTATTAACCAACGTATTAATAAAAGAAGATTTTCCAACATTAGACTTACCAACAAGCACTATCTGAGGAAGGCCATCTTTAGGATATTGTTTAGGACTTACTGCAGAAATTTGAAACTGTGGATTCTTAATATTCATACATACTCTCCTTTACATTCACATAAGGTTTAAAGGTAGAGGTTATATATATCTTTTTATTGAAGTCTTAAGGTGGGGACCGACAAGTTACAAACTGTTAAACGAAGTTTTTACAGTTTGTTCGCAGTTGGGGGGACGTAATAAAAAGATATATATAACCTCTACCTCAAACTATAGTTATTTTTTAGGAACCAATTTTTCTGTTCCACCCATATAAGGTTGTAATACTTTAGGAATAAGCACGCTACCATCTTCTTGGTAGTTATTTTCTAGTAAAGCAATTAACATACGAGGTGGGGCAACTACAGTATTATTTAAAGTATGTGCATAGTAGTTTCCTTTTTCTCCTTTAATACGAATGCCAAGTCTCCTTGCTTGAGCATCTGTTAAATTAGAACAGCTTCCTACTTCAAAATATTTTTGCTGTCTTGGACTCCAAGCTTCAACATCACAGCTTTTTGCCTTTAAATCTGCCAAATCTCCACTACAACATTCTAAAGTACGAACAGGAATATCCATACTTCTAAATAATTCTACGGTATAAGACCATAACTTATCATACCAATTCCAACTATCTTCAGGTTCACATACAACAATCATTTCTTGTTTTTCAAATTGATGAATACGGTATACACCACGTTCTTCAATACCATGAGCACCTTTTTCTTTTCTAAAACATGGGGAATAAGAAGTCATTGTATAAGGAACCTTGTCTTTTGATAAAATTTGGTCTTTAAATTTACCAATCATAGAGTGTTCACTAGTACCAATTAAATACAAATCTTCTCCTTCAATTTTGTACATCATGGCATCCATTTCTTCAAAACTCATAACACCTGTTACTACATTACTTCTAATCATAAAAGGAGGAACACAATAAGTAAACCCTTTATTAATCATAAAATCTCTTGCATAAGAAATAACAGCGGAATGAAGTCTTGCAATATCACCCATTAAATAGTAAAAACCATTTCCGGCTACTCTTCTAGCAGAGTCTAAATCAAGTCCATCAAAAGACTCCATAATATCAGCATGGTAAGGAATTTCATAGCTTGGCACAACAGGTTCTCCAAATTTTTCAATTTCTACATTTTGACTATCATCTTTTCCAATAGGAACAGAGTCTGCAATAATATTAGGAATTTTCATCATTCTTTCTTGAATTTGACTTGTATATTCTTCTTCTAACTTTTCGTTTTCAACTAATTGGTCATTAATTTCTTGAACTTGTTTTTTTATATTCTCTGCTTCT
>CAMOBD010000113.1 GCA_946578345.1 uncultured Clostridium sp. | reverse complement strand
CCTAATCCTGTAGCATCTCTAACTACTTTGATAACTTGGATTTTGTTTGCTCCTGCTTCTTTTAATACAACGTCAAATGAAGATTTTTCTTCAGCTGCTCCTGCTGATCCACCAGCTGCTGGTGCTGCAACTGCTGCTGCAGATACTCCATATTTTTCTTCTATTCCTTTTACTAATTCTGATAATTCAACAACTGTTAAGCTGTCGATAGTCTCTAATAATTCATCTATTTTTGCCATTTTAAATTCCTCCTTAAATATATTTTATTTTGTGAACATGGCGAGTTCACTATTTTTGTGGTTATTCTAACCTTATTTGTTATTTCTAAAAAATTAACTTTAGAAATTCAAATTTTGTTTTTCTAAAATCAATTAGAAGCAAGTATAACAAGGCAATCGAGCTAAAAAACCGTAGGCGTACTTGGTGTACGTCGAGGATTTTTTATGCGAAGATTAACGAAGTTAGACGCCGCTTATAATTGATTTTTAAGCGTTTTCCTTTTGCACCCTAACTGCATCCAATGTAGCAGCAAGTTTTGTAATATTTCCAAGTAATGCTCCAGCAAGTTTTGCAAGAAGTTCTTGTCTTGATGGTAGTTTTGCAAGAGTGATTATCTCGTCTGCTGTCATAACTTTACCGTCTATAATTCCACCTTTAATTTTGTAGAATTCATTGTTTTTAGCGAAGTTGTATATTGCCTTTGCAGTTGCTAAATAATCTTCTTTACTTGTAATTAATGCTGTTGGTCCTTCTAATAAATCGTCTAGACCATTTTCACCATTTGCATTTAATGCTCTTTTTATGATGTTATTTTTTATAACTCTGTATTCACCTTTTGCTTCTCTTACATCGTTTCTTAATTTAGTAACATCTTCAACTGTGATTCCTCTATAGTCTACTAATAATACTATAGATGCATCTTTTAAATCTGCTGCTAAATTTTGAACTGCTTCCTCTTTTTGTTTTAGTATTTTTTCACTAGCCAAATCTTTTCACCTCTTTTTCTATATATAATAAATAATAAATCTGTATATATAGCCATCTCTAGGCATATACATACAGATTTTAATCCGCACTATAACATGCCTAGGTAAGACTTACTTTTATGCTTACTGTCTTTGGCTATTCTATTTTATACAAGGTATTTGCATTATATTTAATGCTCATCACCTTATTTTTGATCAATATACATACTTGGTCCCATTGTTGTAGATATAGCTACACTCTTTATATATTGTCCCTTAGCTGCTGCTGGTTTTGCTTTTATAATAGCATTCATAATTGTTTCGTAGTTTTCCATTAATTTGTCTGTTCCAAATGAAACTTTACCAAATCCTAAGTGAATAATATTTGTTTTGTCTAGTCTATATTCAACTTTACCAGATTTAATATCTTTAATTGCTTTTGTAACATCCATTGTTACAGTTCCTGATTTTGGGTTAGGCATTAAACCTTTTGGTCCTAATATTTTACCTAATCTACCTACAACACCCATCATATCTGGAGTTGCAACTATTACATCATAGTCAAACCAGTTTTCTTTTTCGATTTTTGGTATTAGTTCTTCTGCTCCAACAAAATCTGCTCCTGCTTTTTCAGCTTGTTCAGCTTTTGGTCCTTTAGCAAATACTAATACTCTCAATGTTTTACCTGTACCATTTGGAAGTACTGTTGTACCTCTAACTTGTTGGTCAGCTTGTTTTGAATCAACACCTAATTTAACGTGTAATTCAACTGTCTCATCAAATTTTGGTTTTGGCATTTTTTGAATTGTATCTAGTGCTTCTTTAACACTATATACTTTTGCTTTGTCAACAAGCTTTTCTGCTTCTTGATATCTCTTTCCTCTTTTCATTTCTACCTCCTTTGGTTCAAACGAACAAAATCTGTTCTCCCATAATTAAAATTAATCTTCTACTACAACACCCATAGATCTTGCAGTACCTGCTACCATACTCATAGCTGCCTCTAATGATGCTGCATTTAAGTCTGGCATTTTTTGTTTAGCAATTTCTTCAACTTGTGCTTTAGTTAATTTAGCTACTTTTTCTCTGTTAGGTTTTCCTGAAGCTTTTTCTATTTTAGCAGCTTTCTTAATTAAAACAGCCATTGGTGGTTCTTTTGTAATAAATTCAAATGATTTATCTTTGTAAACAGTAATTACAACTGGAACTATCATTCCGTTTAAATTTGCTGTTCTATCATTGAATTCTTTAACAAATTGCATGATATTTACACCACTAGCACCTAAAGCTGGTCCAACTGGTGGAGCTGGTGAAGCCTTTCCTGCTGGTATTTGTAATTTAATCACGTTGCCTATTTCCTTCTCTGCCATTACTCTAGCACCTCCTTTTTTGTACATATGTATATTAATCTAAAAATAGATTATAAACTGATTATTTAAGTAACTATTCTTTACTAAAACGAATTAGTTCGTTAAACTATTATTAAAAATTAATTAGAAGCAAGTATTGCTAGGAGAGCGAGTTAAAAAGTTTGAAATAGTACGTTTGTACATTGAAAACTTTTTACACGAAGCTCGACAACGCAAGACGCCGCTTATAATTGATTTTTAAATTTTTTGGACTTGAGAGAAATCTAGTTCCACTGGAGTTTCTCTACCAAACATTGATACTAGTACTTTAACTTTGTGCTTTTCTTTATTTATTTCTGTAACAGTACCTATAAAGTCTGTCAATGGTCCATCTAAAACTTTTACAGAATCGTTAACATCATAATCTACATTAACCTCTGTAAGTTCAAATCCCATTGCTCTTATTTCATCCTCTGTAAGAGGAATTGGGTCTGTTCCAGAACCAACAAAGCCTGTTACGCCTCTAGTATTTCTTACTATATACCACGTTTTTTCAGTTACTATCATTTTTATTAAAACATATCCTGGAAAAACTTTTTTCAAGTTAGTTTTTCTTTTACCATCTTTAATCTCAATTTGCTCTTCCATAGGAACAATAATATTAAAGAAATAATCTTCTAACTCTCTATTTTTTATAGTTTTTTCAAGGTCAGTTTTTACTTTATTTTCATAACCTGAATATGTGTGTATAACATACCATCTTGGCACTAAATCTTTTTCTTCTTGAGACATCTTTTAGCCTCCCTTTTTATTTATTCAACACTATTTGTATCTGCTACTTCGTTTGCTGTTTCATTAGTAGCTTCATTTGTAGTTGCATTTTCATCAGCAGTTGTATTTGTACCATCTGTTGCATTTAATTCTATATAGTTTGCTGTATTTGTGTCAGTAGTATTTTCACTACTTGCATCTACAACTTCTTTTAATTTATCAATACCATAAGTATTCATGCTTTCAAATACAAAATCCAATACAAACACAATAGCAGCTGTGATAAGTACAACTGTTATTACAGCAACTGTATTATTAAGTAGTTGCTTTGGTGTTGGCCAAATTACTCTTTTTAATTCTGCCTTAAAATCTTTCATAAAATGCTTTTTATTTTTTGTGTCCTGTTTCTTACTTGCTTGCTTTTTACTATCTTGCTTTTTTGTTTCCTTAGGCATTTTTACTCCCCCTTAAAAGGTCTTTCTATTTTGTTTCTTTATGTGTAGTACGTTTTTTACAATATTTACA
>CAMOBD010000112.1 GCA_946578345.1 uncultured Clostridium sp. | reverse complement strand
AGATAAACCAAGTGATAAGAAAAAATCAGACATAAAGAGCAAGAAAGATAAAGAGGAAAAGAATAAAGATAAAACAAAATTAGCTAAAGAAAAGTCTAAGGACAAATCTTCAAAGAAAGACATAAAAAAAGAGGAAAAAGAGACTGAAGTTGCTGAAGAAACAGAGCAAGAAGAGAAAGAACATGTAAAACTAATTAAATTTGAAGAAATAAAAAATATCTTTAAAAAGAAAAATAAACTTCCAAAGGAAGAAGTAAAGAAAATAAACAAGCCTGTATTTAAGAATATATTAGTGGCAATAATAGTATTAGTATATATGATTTTCTTGATTTTAGGTTTTTACAATATTCCAGAAACGGTATATCAAACTGACTTAAAAGTATTTTCACTATGTATATTGTTCTTTGCAATAATTTTATTAGAAAGAGCATACAAAAAAGATGATGGAAAAATAGCATTGTATGGAATTGAAACAATTGTAATAGCAGTAATTACATTAGCTTTAATATATGTAAGTTTGATGTATTCAGAAAAATATGTAGATATTGTATTAATAATTTCTTATATAATTGCTATATATTATGTAATAAAATCTATAGTAATTTATATTAAAGAAAGAAAAAAATATTTTGTGGATGACATGAAAGAGATTATAAATACTGACGAATAGTATAATTGTGAGGGATTGTTTAGTCCTAACCAATAAAGAAAAGGATGTGATGAAACATGCAATTAATAAATATAGGTTTTGGAAATATTGTTTCAGCAAATAGGATAATTACAATTGTAAGCCCAGAATCTGCACCAATAAAAAGAATAATACAAGAGGCAAAAGATGATGGGACTGCAATAGATGCAACATATGGTAGAAAAACAAGAGCAGTAATAATTATGGATTCAGGGCATGTAATATTATCTTCAATACAGCCAGAGACTATAGCAGGAAGATTAAGATTTGATGATAATGAAGGAACAGATGAAGATGGGTAAAGTTTAAAAAAATAATTTTTAGGGGGAATTTAATTATGATGGTAAAACCAACCGTAAAGGAATTATTAACAAAAGTAGATAACAGATTTGAATTAGTAGTAATAACAGCTAAAAGAGCAAGACAAATTGCTGATGGAGCAAAAGTGTTAACAGATAAAGAAGAAGCATCACCTGTAACACTTGCAGCTGATGAAATAGCAGAAGGCAAGGTGACTATATGTTAGTTTTGTTATCAGGTGTATCAGGAGCAGGTAAAGATACAATAAAAAAACAATTAATTGCAAGAATGGACAATGTTGAATCTTTGCCATCATATACAGATAGAGCTCCTAGAGCAAATGATGTAGCAGGTGTTACATATAATTTTGTAAGCACAGAGGAATTTGAAAGAATGATAAAAGATGGAGAATTATATGAGTATTCTGTACATCATGAGCATTATTATGGAACATCAAAGAAATTGTTGAATGAAAAAATAAACAATGGAAAAATAATAGTAAAAGATATAGAAGTAAATGGAGTAGAAAATTTACTAAAACTACTAAAAAATGATGTGAAGATAGTTACAATATTTTTGCGTGTTCCAAAAGAACAATTGCAAAAAAGACTTGAAAAAAGAGTGGACAAGCCAAGTCTAAAAGAAATACAATTACGTTTAAATAGATTTGACTATGAAGAATCAAAAATAGGTATGTATGATTACATAATAAAAAACAATGACTTGGAAAAAACAGTGCAAATAATTATGACAATAATAAATAATGAATATAATTTGAAAAATCCAGAATTTTAGTGGGAATTTGGGACAGGTCTCAAATTCCCATTTCTGAGAAAATAGGGACAGACCTCAATTGCTTTAGTTATAAAAAATAAATGATTATTGCACACAACTTAAATAAAGTGTATAATATATATAGTGCTAATATGCACAATACAAATAGGAGGTTGTTTTATGAATCGTGAGGAACGGAGAAAAGGTGTAAAGCCGATAGCTGGTCAGCCTACAGTAAATCCTACTTTTCCTCCAAGAGGAATAGCTATAAAAGGCTATGTAGGTGAAGCAAGAAGGCAGAGAAATACTGAAGCAATTAGCAATCCTAATGACCATTATCATAAAAAGAAGTTTCCGATAAAAAAATATGAATAAACCTCAAACACAGAGAGAGCCATTGGCTCTCTCAAATTTTTGTGCTTAAAACAATGTTGTACAATCTAAAATTCTCCAACATATTACTTGTCTTAAACAAAGAAATGATATATAATATGTAAAAATCAAATAAAAGACAAAAAAATGTCGCAAAAAGGCCTGTCCCCAAAACGACAAAGGTGGAGTAATGATAGCAGAAGTAATAATACAGAGTAATGTTAAGAATTTGAATAGAATATTTGATTATAAAATCCCTGCTGAGTTTGAAGGAAGAGAGTTTGAACTTATTGGAGCAAGGGTGCTTATTCCGTTTGGGCGTATGAAAAGTCTAGAAGAGGGGTTTGTTGTTAATATAAAGGAGAGCACAGAGTTTGATGTAAAAGAGATTGCAAAGGTCGAAGAGAAGTACTTAGATGAAAATAGAATAGGTCTTGCAAATTGGATGAGTAAAAGATGCTTTTGCAATATATCAGATTGTTTGAAACTAATGTTACCACCAGGAACGGCCACAAAGTCTGCCAGTAACAGAGTAAAAGAGAAGAGTATAAATTTTGTGACTTTAAAGAAAGATGAAGATGAGATTGAGTTTGATATAGAGACAGGAAAGATTAAGTCAGATAAGCAAATACGTACACTAAGATTTTTGATAGAAAATGGAGATGCTCTTGTATCAGATATTGAAATGTTTGCAGATAGCTCAAGAGCAGTGGTTAATACTTTATGCAAGAATGGTTATACAGAGATAATAGAGAAAAAAGTTGAAAGAGACCCATTTGAATTTAAAGATATACAAAGAACAGAAAAGCTTAAACTAACTGATGAGCAACAATCAGCATATGATGCAATATGTGACTCAATGGATGATATGCTATTTTCAGAGTTCCTTATTTATGGTGTGACTGGCTCACGGCAAAACTGAAATTTACTTGCAATTAATAGAAAAAGCACTTAATGAGCATAAATCTAGTATATTATTAGTACCAGAAATTTCTTTAACACCTCAAACTGTTAATAGATTTATTGCAAGATTTGGAAAGGAGCAAATAGCTGTACTTCATAGCAAATTATCTGTTGGAGAAAGATATGACCAATGGCACAAAATTCATGAGGGAAAGGCAAAGATTGTAATAGGTGCACGTTCAGCTATATTTGCACCAGTTCAAAATCTTGGAATAGTTATAATAGATGAGGAGCATGATAGCTCATATAAATCAGAAATGGCTCCTAGGTATGATGCAAAAGATGTTGCGAGATATATTTGCAAAAATGTTAATGTACCTTTAGTTTTGGGGAGTGCTACACCAGATTTGGAAACTTTTTATAAAGCTAAAAAAGAAGAAATAATGCTTTTGGAGTTAACGAAGAGAGCAAATGAAGCAGAGCTCCCTAGCATAGATATTATAGATTTAAGAGAAGAACTTGCAAAAGGAAACAAATCTATGATAAGCACCAGACTATATGAGGAAATAGAGAAGAATTTAAAAGA
>CAMOBD010000111.1 GCA_946578345.1 uncultured Clostridium sp. | reverse complement strand
AAATTGAAAAACAAAATAAAGGAATAACACTAGTAGCGTTAGTAATAACCATAATTATCATAATAATACTAGCAACAGTAACCATCAACATGACGTTTGGAGATAATGGATTAATAAAGCAAGCACAACTTGCAAAAGATATGACAGCAAATTCAGTTCAGACAGAGCAAGAAAATATGAACAGCTTAATGCAAGAGTATGCTAATGTAATGGCAGAAGACAGTGAGCTAGAAAATAAATATGATATATTTGTATTTTTATACGATGATGGAACGTTAACGTTTGGCACACAAAACGAGCCAATAGAAGGAAAAAATGTAGTAAAAGAATATGGGAATATAAAAGGACAAGAGTATACTAACTGGAATGATGAAGATAGTAATCATTTAAGTGATACACCATGGTTTAATGATAGAGCTTCAATAACGAAAGTAAGCATAGTAGATGAGATTGTGCCAACTTCCATGGCATGTTGGTTTGATAGTTGTGAAAACTTAACAGAAATTGAGAATATCGAAAAAATAAATACAAGTAATGTCAAAAATATGGCAGCAATATTTGCATATTGTAGTAGCTTAACTAGTTTAAATTTAAGTAGTTTTAACACAAGTAATGTAACAAACATGGCAAATATGTTTAATAGATGTACAAATTTAACAGGTTTAGATTTAAGTAATTTCAATACAAGTAATGTGACAAATATGGGGGCAATGTTTGATGGTTGTAGTAATCTAACAAGTTTAAATTTAAGTAGTTTTAATACAAACAATGTGATAGGTATGATTTTTATGTTTAATAACTGTACAAATTTAACAAACTTAGATTTAAGTAGTTTTAATACAAGCAATGTAACAAGCATGGTGCATATGTTTGATGGCTGTACAAATTTAACAAGTTTAAACTTAAGTAACTTTAATACCAGCAAGGTTGAAAATATGGGATGGATGTTTCTAAATTGTACTAATCTAACGAGTTTAGATTTAAGTAGTTTTGACACAAGTAATATGAAAGCTATGGAAGCAATGTTTGCACATTGTAAAAATCTAACTACAATTTACGTAGGTGATAATTGGGATTTATCTAATGTTGGAAATACGAAATATATGTTTGTCGGTTGTGGCACAAGCACAACAACTCCTAAAGGAGGCAATTTATAGAAGAAAATTGTATATTTATAATAAAAATAACAAAAGTATAAAAAGATACACTAATAGTATAAAATTTGCTATTAGTGTTTTTTGTTAGCTTGAAAAATAAGATAATGTACTAAATTGTTCGTACATTGCGATGTAACCAATGCCATTTTTTCGACCATTTGGTTAGAGGGGATGCAAAAAAATAAAATATATGATATAATATTATACGGAAAAATTAGCGAAAGAGGAATACATATGAATTCAATAAAAATTGTGGCAACAGGTATGTATTTGCCTAAACAAGAAATCGACAATAGTTATTTTAAAAATAAATTTAATATAGATGATGATTGGATATACCAAAGAACAGGAATAGAAAAAAGATATTGGGCAAAAGATGAAACTACTCTAGATTTAGCAATTAAATCAGTAGAAAACTTAAAGAAAAAAAGTAATTTTGATTTAAACCAAATAGGGCTTATTATAGTGGCATCAACGAATTATGAAAATGCAATGCCTAGTATCTCATTTGAAATTCAGAAGAAATTTGATATATCTAATTGTATGTGTATGGATATTTTGGCAGGATGTTGCGGATACATAAATGCAGTAGATATTGCAAGAAAATATATAGAATTAGATGAAATAAAATATGCATTAGTTATTGGAGTTGAAAAACTATCTAAATATTTAGACAAAGATGATGTTAATACAGCGATACTTCTTGGAGATGGTGCAGGTGCAACTCTAATAGCTAAATCAGAAAATAAAAAATATGCCAAAAATATTGAAAGCATTGGGCAGGAAGGAGATATTCTAACTTGCAAAGAAAATGAAAAGATATACATGGATGGAAAGAAAATATATAAATATGCGATTACAAAGGTTGCACAAAATATAAATGAATTATTGGAAAAAGAAAAAATGGATATTTCACAAATAAAGTACATAATTCCACATCAATCAAATTTAAGGATTCTTACAAGTTTAGCTGAAAGAATAGGTGCAGCAAAAGAGCAAATGTACATAAATATAACGAATGTAGGAAATATTTTTAATGCGAGTATCCCAATTGCATTAAATGAAGTGGTGGACAAAAAATTGTTAAAAGAAAATGATAAAATAATGATTGTAGGTTATGGTGGAGGACTTAATTTGGGAAGCATTTTGTTAGAAATATAATGTTGTAAAAGAATTGATATTTTGGCTAGGCAAACGAGCAAGAAAACCGCAGGCGTACTTTATGTACGTTGAGGGATTTTCTGTAGTGGAAGTTGCCACCTCGCCAAAATGCAATTATTTTGCAACAAGGAGGAGTGATAAAGATGAAAATAGCTTATGTATTTCCAGGGCAAGGAACACAAACAGTAGGAATGGGAAAAGATATATTTGAAAAATACGAAGATGCAAAAAACGTATATAAAAGAATTGATAAAACATTAGGAGAAAATATTGAACAACTTACATATGAAAATACTCAAGAAGAGTTAAACCAAACAAAGAATACTCAAATTACAATATATGCTATGAGTATGGCAATAGTAGAGATATTAAATAAGAACGGTATAAAACCAGATGCAGCAGCAGGACTTAGCTTAGGAGAATATAGTGCATTAACCTGTGCTGGAGCAATCAGTTTAGAAGATGGAGCAAAAATAGTAAGAACAAGAGGAAGATTAATGCAAGAGCTAGCACCAAAAGGTGAATGGGCAATGGCTGCAATAATTGGTTTGGAAGATGACAAAGTAGAAGAAGCATGTAGCAAAGTAGAAAAAGGATTTGTAAGAGCTGTTAACTATAATTGCCCTGGTCAAGTTGTAGTTTCTGGAGAAAAAGAGGCTGTGGCTAAGGCTATGGAAATAGCAAAAGAATTAGGAGCAAGAAAAGTTATAGAATTAAAAACAAGTGGACCATTTCATACAGAAAAATTACAAGATGCATCAAATGAACTTAGAAAAGAATTAGAAAAAATCACATTTAATAAATGCAGTATACCAGTTATTAAAAATTTTGATGGATATGCATATAACGAAAATGACGACATGGTAGATATTTTAGCAAACCACGTAATTAACCCAGTAAAATTCAGAAAATCAATAGAAACTATGTTAGAGATGGGAATAGATACATTTGTTGAAATAGGACCAGGTAAGACTTTATCAGGATTTGTAAAGAAAGTATGCAAAGAAAAAGCAGTGGAGGCAAATGTACTTAATATAGAGAATGTGGAGACATTAGAAAATGCGCTTAGTGCATTAAAACAATTAATCTACTCCACAGCACAATAGAAATTGTATATGTTAACGTATAAAATAAATTAAATAGATTAGGGGAGTGTCCCTATTGTAAAAGGAGGAAAAAATGAGTGAGAATAAGGTAGCCTTAATTACAGGTGCAACAAGAGGAATTGGAAAGGAAATAGCATTAGAGCTTGCAGCAAATGGATATGACATAGCAGTAAATTGCAGAAGTATACAAGATAGTTTAGAAGAGGAAAGAAAAGAAATTGAAGCATATGGAGTAAGAT
>CAMOBD010000110.1 GCA_946578345.1 uncultured Clostridium sp. | reverse complement strand
ATACCATTTTTATATAAGTCATCACTAACATATTTGTACTTTTCATCCTTATCAAAACCAATTTTACTTTGAAAGTGTTTAATTAGCTTACGCCAAAAGTTTTTAAATTTTTGAAGTTCGTTTTTTATTCTTTCTTTTTCAGCTTGTAGCTTACTAATATGTTTATCTTTAGAAGATATTTCACTTTCTAATTTACTGATTTTATTATCTTTTTCTTCTATTTGATATTTAAGTGAACGATTCTCTTTTTCTATTTCAAAAGCACTATGTTCAAAATCTCTAATAGCTATATTTAAGTCATTAACGCTTCTAACTGTTTTAGTGGTATCTTTTACATCTTTGGTAAAATTTTTGATTTTTTGGACATCCTCGTTTGAAATAACCATATTATTTTTATCAAACTTAGCAGGTTTTAAATTATCTAATATTTGATTTATATCTTTTGTTGTATTATCAAGTTTGTTAGTCTGTTTATTAGCTTTATCCAGTTTTTTCTCTTTTTCAGCAAGTTGTTTTTTTATATTTGAATAATTACTCATATC
The DNA here is from genome assembly GCA_946578345.1 of uncultured Clostridium sp. Taxonomy (GTDB): domain Bacteria; phylum Bacillota; class Clostridia; order TANB77; family CAG-508; genus CALXVA01. Next base: position 3,161 of record CAMOBD010000110.1, on the reverse strand, counting down.
TTTAACATTTATATCTTGATTTCTGCCTTTTTGTTTTTCTTTTAATTTAATATCCATACCATAAAATTTATTAAAAGACTTTATACAAGCATTTCTCATTTTATCTTGAATTTTAGTTAATGATTCTTTTGTAAATAGTTGTGATTTTCCAACTTGTTTTTTCATTCCTCTAGTGCAATTTTCTATTATAGGTACACCTACAATGTGCATATGGGGAGATGTTTCATCAAAATGAATAGTAGCATTTGCTATTTTAAAAGTTGGTAAAATTTTAACTAAATCATTTACTTGCTCATTATACACATCAATCATTTTTAGTCTGTATTGTTTGTCTTTATCTTTCCAAAACTCCATATCTCCAAGTTCAACTATAATTTCACAAGCAAGGTCATTTTGAGATTCATTTATTTTCATAAAATAGTTTTCTATTTTTCTATCATTTCTAGTCTGCTTATTGTTGTATTCTATACGAGCTTCTTCAAATTCTTCTAAGTATAAATCTTTTACATCATTTACAATATCATTTGTACCACGAATTACTCTAATTAAATCTTTTTCATTATCATAATCTCTTAAATTATGCTTATTTACTTTAGATAAAACATTTGAGTTTTGAATAGCATTATTTGAAAGAGAAGTAGTGCCAGATACATTTCCTTTAGCAACTTTTTTTGCTGATTTACTTTTGTTTTTATCACTTCCTAAATGAAATGAATAAGCTAATTGCTGTTCCATAAAAGCACCTCCTTTGAAATTTCTTCGTAGCATAGGACTTTGGCTCTGCCATAAGTCCTAACCCCCTATGAGTTATGACATACTATCATAACTCGGGGGCTCTGCGAGGCATAAATTAACTATCGCCACTTTCATTTTTACTAAAGTAAAAACAAAACGTGCCACGTTAATTTAATTGTTGCAGAGAAAAGATAAGTAGTATTCATGCAACAATTATTTATGCTTTTTCTTCGAAGTAATATGGGTAACAACACCCAAGCGTAATTTTCCTTCTGGTTTTGCCAAGAAGTTTTTAAATTGTTTTATTGCAACAAATCTTATAATCTTTTGATTTTTTTTAATCTTAAATTCTACAGCTCTGTTTCTAATCTTTGCGACTTCTGTTTTAGTATCATAATTTTCGTCAATCTTATCATCGTGGAAGTAATATTCTCCTAAATCCATATAGTTTATATCTAATTCTTTTTTCAATGTTCCAATATAATCATCTAATTGTTCTTTATTCATATTTACACTAACTTTGGCATCTTCAAGTTTTCCATCTCGTTCTATCATAGTTGGAACATCAACAATTCCTTTATCATATAGCTTGTCTATCTGTTCAATAAAGCTACTTCTAAAATTTACTTTTTCTATTTCAAAACTACCATCTTTATTTTTCTTTAAAGTAGCAGTATCAATAAATTTTGAAATAAAAGATTGCTTTTCATCTTTACTTTTCATAGTCCAAAGTTTTAATAAAACGTCTTTATACATTTCGTGTTCAGTTAGTTTTTCTCTTTCAATATCTCTTTCAGCCATTAGATGTTGTGGATTATAATTTTCTTTATCAAAATCTAATGCATCAATTCTTTTATTTTCTAGTGTAGAAAGCTTTTCTTCAATTAGTTTATAATCTTCAGAGAAATCTTCCATCTCTAAAATACCATTCATATAAGCTTTTTTTAGTCTGTCTTTCTGTTGCAAAAGTTTCTTTATTTCTTCATCAATTTTCTTACTTTCATCATCTTTCTTTTCAGCAAGTATAGGGTAGAAATATTTTTTTACATGATAATCGTATTCTACTAAATCTAAAATATAATCAATTAAGCAGTTTTCTATTTCATCTTCGTTATAATACAATTTACAAGTATCACAGTAATAATACATATATTTAGATTTCTTTCCACCAGTTCCTTTACAAGTCATTATTTGACCACAAGTAGGGCATACAAGTTTTTGAAAGAATATATAAACTCTATTTCTACAATAGGCTCTTTGATTTGTTTCTTTTTGATTTTGAACTTCTTCCCACATAGCTCTTGTTATAATAGGTGGTACAACATCCATATAGATTTCAGTTTCTTTGTCATTATCATTTTTATATCTTTCATAATCTCCCATATATATTTTGTTATTTATAATTCTATTAACAGAAGAGTCAATCCATTTTTTAACTTGTGGATATAAAACTTTTTCTTGATTTAGAATATTGGCAATAGTTTGATAGCTTTTACCTTCTAAATACAATTCAAATATTCTTAAAACAATATCTTTAGTTGCATTATCTATTTTTAAAGTTTTATCTTGAGCTCTATAATAACCAAGAGGGCACTTACCTGGAATATGACCTGCTTTAATAGCACCATTTAAACCAAATTTTGTTCTTTCACTAACTATTTCAATTTCTAATTGAGATAGAACCGTTAACATTCTAACAAAGAAACGACCATTTGCAGTAGAAGTATTTACATCATCTCTATCACAAATTAAATAGCAATGATATTTTTCAAGAGTGCTGATTAAAACCTCTAAATCACGAACTGAACGAGTAACTCTATCTAATTTGTAAGCAACTATATAGTTAATTAATCCATTTTTCATATCTTCAATCATTTGTTGGAATTGAGGTCTGTTCTTCATATCTTTAGCGGAAATTCCTGCGTCTTTATAAACTTTAAATATCTCAAATCCTTTGTATTTGCATAATTGTCTTAATTTTTCTTCTTGCTCTCCTAAACTAAAACCTTCCCTTGCTTGATCTTCGGTACTTACTCTAATATAAATACCTGCAATTTTCTTTTCTTCTGATGATTGACTCCATAACTCTGACATTTGAAACCTCCTTAAAAACATAAAAGTGCTAGAAAGCTTATAGCTAACTAACACTTAAAATTTATCTTATTATTTACTTGTATTACTTGCTGATAAAAAGAAAACTTCTAGTATTAGTTACCACTGATAAAATCTCTTAATTTTGAGAGTGGGTATTTATTAGCTAAATTACCTATGTAAAAATATTCATGTTCATTAAAGAATAAATACAATTTACCTTTTATGACTACACTATGTGGCTCTACATAAGCAATATTAGTTTTTTCAACCATTCTCAAATTACCATTCTTTATCTTTGGTTCACAATTACTAAAAGTGCAAGCCCATTCAAT
>CAMOBD010000109.1 GCA_946578345.1 uncultured Clostridium sp. | reverse complement strand
CCCCACCTTAAGCACTCAAGCAAAATTTAAAACATACATATTTCCTAGATAAAAAGCAAAAACTTAAGACATTTAAATAGTAGCTATTAAAGAGTGACTTTTTCTTTAATTTGTCTTTCTATGTTCTCAATGTCATAATTGTTTTCAATAATCATGTCACAATTCTTTCTGTAAAACTCAGCATCTTGCTGTGCGTCTAATCTCATGTTTGCATGGTCATAATCCACATTATCTCTTGCTACAATTCTATCTAGCTGTAGCTCTTTTTTAGACACTACACCAATTACCTTGTCACATATTTTATCTAATCCACTCTCAAATAATAATGGAGCATCAATAGCAATATCTTTATTTTTTTCTGTTTGTCTTATTTGCTTTTCAATTTCTTCTTTTATATATTTAAAAGTACAGCTATTTAGTTCTTCTCTTTTTACTGGGTCTGAGTAAATTATCTCTGCCAATTTCTTTCTTTTTAATTCTCCATTTTCATCTACAATATTTTTTCCAAATTTTTCTATAATATCTGCAATATATCTTGTACCTTTTTTAGATAATTCTCTCGCTATTTTATCTGCATTAATAATCTTCATATTATATTTTTCTTCAAGGATTTCACATACTGTACTTTTACCAGCTCCTGAACTTCCTGTTATTCCTAAAATCATCTTGCACTACTCCTTTTAAACTGTGCAATTGGGGACAGACCCCAATTGCACAATTAGGTTACATAATTTCAATCTTGTTTGTGTAATCTAAATTAGCATATGAATCCGAATAATAGCCCAAAGTATATACATTAGTTGCAAAAATGTCTTTTTCTATCATTTCTTTTAAATTCTTATTTGCAACATTATCTATGTATCTCTTAACCGATGTAACCACATTGAGCTTTGGATTAAGTTTCATCATTTCTGATATTAACTCTTTTCCTTTATTATTAAATCCTAAAACACGCACATATGGTGTAACTTTTTTTGATGTTTCCATATGTTTTTTATCTATTCCAAGCAAACTATATAACAAAATCCTCTGTATTCTAGTTTGTGTAAATCTCTTTGTCTTTACAATATTAATTAGTTCTTCAATTGTATTACATGAATCTGCTGCATTTTTTATAGAATGCTCTAAACCTTCTGACACATCTGGAAGTTTTGCAATTTCTTCTACAGACATTCTTCTTAAATTATATATAATTTCTCTTTCAAATCTTGAAATATCCATAACATAATGCCCTTTTTTCAATTCTTCACCCAATAGCATATATGAATTTTTTGGCATTACCTTTCTTATATCATTAAGCTGCTTTGTCATAAGCATTTTTCTTATTGCTGTTGCACTGGCAAACTCATCTACTATATATTTATCATTATATAAAACTTTTTCTCTTTTTATTCCAATTGGCACAATTGTACTTTTGGTTTTTCTCATTGCTTTCAAATACTCAATCCCAAGAATATTATTAGACCCAGAAAGTACATTAGCATATCTCTTTATATCATTTAAATACATCATCAAAGCATTTTCTCTTGCTTTTGGGAATGAATGACCTTTTTTTAGTTCATGCCCCAGCATTGTAACATACTCTTTTGGTTCGTTATATAGCACATTTGCAATATTATTAAGTGTTGCAATGTCATTTGCCTCAATTCCAAAAGAAAGCACTTCTACAATACCTAGAGAATTTAGAATTTTAATAGCACCTTCGGCAAAATTCTCAGCACTAGATATGCTATACACAGTTGGGAGTTCTATAACCAAATCCACACCATTAAGCAAAGCCATCCTTGCTTTAGTCCACTTATTTATGATTGATGTATTTCCTCTTTGTACAAAATTTCCTGACATTACTGCAACTACATATTGGGCACCGGTTTCTTGCTTAGACTTAGCAATATGATATAAATGTCCATTGTGAAATGGATTATATTCAGCTATTATTCCAAGAACTCTACTCATACAAACCTCCCCATAATATGCAAAAATAGTCAGTTTATTTTTGTGCAAAACAAACTGACTATATATTATCACAAAGTGACAAATTTTACAAGAATATTTTAGATTTTATACACCTAGTGTATATGGATCGTTTTCTGTTCCACTTCCACCGATTACTTTGATACCTGGTTTTAGTTTGAAGACTGGGCGGAGACCGTAAGTAATGCTATACGAATATGTGCTACCTCTTCTCCCCACAGTGCACACATTGTGGTCGTAAACGCCGGAGTCTGAGTAGTCGACATAGCACACGTTGAAATCAGTAATGCCTGAGCTCACATACACATCGCGTGAGGCCAACCAATAACTGCCGTCTATGCGTCGTATAGTTAGCTTATTCATTTGGTTATCGTCTGTTTCGTTATGTGTATCTTCATTTTTGAATTTACCGTTGTAATTTGACATATTGCTATCGCTACTTGTAAAGTATCCTGGGTTATCCAGTGTTGGATTATTTGGTTCACTTCCAACGCATCTTGCTCTGTCCGAAAATGTCGAATTAAGATATGGCTTTGTTGCATCATTTAGCGTTTTTATTGCATTATTATATGAGTTCATTGCTTTTGTAAAATCGTCTGAACCTGATACTGTTTGGTCATTATATCCTAATGTCACACTTTCTACACTCTCCATGGTTATTATCTCTACTCCATAACTTGAACTGTTATCATACAATACTACACATTTCCTTGTTACTCCTGTTCCATCAACATAATTTACATAGTTTCCTTCTTTTAATATACTTTCTATTGGTGTTCCTGGAGTATCAACTGTTACTCCTTGTGATACTGTTTCAACTACATTTCCTGCATTATCTTTTGTTAATACATGGAGATAATATGTTCCTGGTGTTGTTGCTGTTAATGTTATTTGTTGAGGATTATTTGTTCCTGCAAATTTATTTGTATAATTACCTTCATCTGTTCCTATATTTCCATTTGTTGTGTTATATACCCATTTGCTGTCTGTTACATTTACTCCACTTTCATTATCTGTCATTGTTACAGTTGCTGTTATATTATTTGTCGTAGTAGTATTGTTTCCACTTAGTTCTATATTTGCTTCTTGTGGCAATATCTCATCTTCTATATACACTGTTGCATTTTCTTCTTCACTTCCATTTGTTCCATCATATAATCTTCCATATACTGTATCTCCATGGTGTAGTCCTGTTATCGTTTCTCCATTTTCTATTGTACCCCAACTATTTTCATCAATTCCATTTAACTGATATTGCAACTGATATCCTTCTTCACTTGTATTTATTGTTATTGTTGCTGTTCCATCTCCTACCCATTGCATATTTGTAAATGTTATTGTTCCTGTTGGTATTTGTGGTGGATTTGGTTCACTGCCATCTACCCCATCTATCATATCATTTAAATAACTTTCTACATTAGTGATAGATTCTTCTGTATACTTTGTATCATTTGAATATAAATCTTTTGCTTGTTCTGCCCTATTTATTAATCCATTTTCTCCAAATGCAAAACTTATCGCTACTGTTGCTAATATTATTATAACTATTATTGTTATTACTAACGCAAGCAATGTTATACCTTTTGAGCTATTTCTGCAACTTATGCATTCCTTTTCACTTTTTCTTTTTATTAATTCTTTCATTTTATTACTTTCCTCCTTATTATTTTCTTTTGCTCTTCTTGTTTTTTATAGTTTGTCCATTTTTTATCCTTTTTATGCGTATTTGTCTTTATTTTCCATTTTTTCTTTTTTATTTTT
>CAMOBD010000108.1 GCA_946578345.1 uncultured Clostridium sp. | reverse complement strand
CATCTTCCATATAAAGTTTATCTTCAACACTATAGTAATCATTATTAAAATCATTATCAATATTTTCTTTAATATAGTCAGAAATATCCTCTACTTCTTTGCTCTCAAATGAATAAAAAACATCATCATCAACAATATATTGCTCTATTGAAGAATTATTAGATTTATATTCTGGCCATTCTTGAAGAGAATTTAAAGTTCTGTCTAAATATCTTAGGCTTCCAGCATAGGTTACCCATGAACTCATTTCAGCAGGTGCCCAATACCCTTCGACATTATTAGCTGCTTCGCCTGCTTCTGTAATAGTCATTCCATCGGATATAGAATTAAAAAATGTTTGACTCCATAAATCTGCATCTGTATCCTTAAAAGATTCTTTCCATCCCATTGCTACATCAGCATGATATTCATTTACAGCCTGTCGTGCTATATTAACTATTCCACCAGATGCAGTTTCACATCCAACAAAAAGTGCAAGCAATACATCATCCATATTACAATCTTCTAATCCAACCATTTCATAAGTTGTTCCTTCTATATCCATATCTCTACTTTTGCCATATGTAACACCACATGCGTCATCATCCTCACCCATATAATTCCAACGAATATACTCAGGTGAACCATGTCCAGCTAAAAATAATATATCAGATGAAAGCCTATCATCGTCTGTATAACTATGTCTTTTTTCAAGTTCTTTTACTGTTGGATGAAACACAAAGTCACTATGATATCCTAATGTATCAAGAATTGAGGAAACTGTATATGTGTAATCATCTGTTTTAATTTCATTATCTCCAAAATTAGCACCTACACAAAAAGCTGATCTTGTTATAGCAAAAGCTGAAACTGTATTACCTAATATTAATGTTGATAAAAAGAGCGCTGACAATATTCTAATTTTTTTCATGGTATAACTTCCTTTCACAATTCAAATCACTTACTGTATTTAACATTTATAAAACATATATTGTTTAGTTAAAGCTGCTCTGACAACATTTTTAATATTCCTATTCATATTTTTTACATTATTATCCGGACATAAACCGATTTTACTTCTTCATTCCAATAAATCGTATTGTCATATAACCCTAATATTTTTGCAAAGTCCCTCAAAGAAATGAAAAAATGATTATTTATCATTTCTGTATTTTGCTCTAAATACAATTCTTCTCCATTGATAAAAAATTTTTGATTTACTGTATCAAGAGTCAAATATTTGTCATTTAATTGAGCTTGCACCAGCTTCTTTTCTTTGTTCCATTGAATTTCGGAATTTTTATATAGTGCTTGTATAGTGTCTCGTAGTGGAATCATCATATAACCATTTTGAATATATGTTCTTTCATTAAAATGTATTGGCTGTTTTCCCTTATAAATGGTGCTTTCATTTGCCGGAAATACATAAATTTCACTTTGCTGCATTTCTCTACAATGATTTTCTATTCTTTCAATAAAATCATTTCCTACAGACATAGAAATAAGTCCATTTGTAGAATCATAAGACATTAACCCAGATAGGTCTTGAAAAGACACATAGCATTCCTCGTTTATAAATAGTGGAGGTACCAATGCTGAATATTGATAATCTTCAAATCCAATTTTATCATTTACACCATCTACATAAAACAAAAATCCATCTATATCTGCTTGAAATTGTTCAGTCTCATAATCGTTAAGTGTAGAAAAACCTGCAAACGAAAGAAAAGTCAACAAAGGAACCATTACAACACCATTTTCTTCCAGACAAGCTGAATCTGTCTGAATAAGTGCACCGTTAATACGAATTCCTTTTCGGTTTGTTTCCATTAAATAAGTTGTTTGATAGTCATAATTTGGAGATTGTCCAAAGATAGTTGTTGAAAAAATTAAAAAAGATAGAATAAAACAAATAATGTATATTCGCATATGTTCATCTCTTCTTTTACTTTCTATTCTCTTTTAAAAATAAAAACAGATATGGCTTTACCAGCTTACTAAATCAATATATTAAAAAGTGGCCGAAAAGCCATATTTGTTTTTTGCTAAAAGCAGTTTAATATTCTTTAACTTTTTACAGTTCTCTAAAAATTCCAAAATTATTGTGGTTAAGAAAAATTATATACTTTAAATATTATTATTTTCAGTATATATCAACATTAAAATAGTCACTAACGACATCCCACCTTGTTGCAAACATATACTTATACTGACTATTAATGGCCTTTCCACCTGTTCCTGCTTCTTCCGATCTTCCTTTATATATACCACAAATGTTATACATTCCATTTGAAAGTTTTGTTACAACAGCAGAACCACTATCTCCGCCTTCAGGCATCCTTGTTCCAGATGGTTCCATCATTATAATATTTTTATATGTTTGAACATCATTATTTCCAGAATCGTGCCATACTTTTGTACAGCTCGAAAATTTTATCTTAGCTTCAACTGGACTATTCCCATTTATAATATATACAGTATTACCTGTAATTGGAGCACCAGAAGTAAGAATCATATTGTTATCTATTGTCTTTGAAGATAGCTTTGCATTACTTTCATTTAATTTAATAAGTGAAATGTCCATACCTTCACTTCCCGACATGACTTTTTTATTTACTGTTCCAATTGGATTATTTGTATTATATATAAATCTGTCACCTACATCAACTCCATGTGCTGTTGAAACAAAATATTTTGTTCCTGAACCGGAAACACTTGCTCCTATAGTCGCTGCAAGCTTTTTAGATGAATCATCAGGGTCTGATTTATCTATATCACTTACTGACACACCAGAAACAATTTCTGTCGCTGCCATTGGTGATGGTATAGACGCATTCTCTTCCTCTTCATCAAAATTATCTATTATATTGCCTACATTTTCAAAAGTAATATTATCAATTCCAATATAATTATTAAATACTTCTTCCTTTTCTTCGGTTAAATCACATATTCCAACTGCAAGTCCATTATTAATGTCATCAATTGCAACATAATCAATGTCTAAAGATTCAAATAAATCCAAAGCTCTATCTTGTGCATCTTTTAATTCACTGATGCTATATTTTGCAACGCTATCAAAAACCACACTGTAACTATTCGAATAAGTAGATATTTGTTCAATATCTGTTTGCTCTATCGGTTTAATGTGCAGGATATTATTTTCTATATATGCGCCTCCTATTTCATCATCGCTAAAACTATCTAAAATTTGTTGAAAATCGTTTTCTGGTGAAATTTGATTTGCAAATGATGTCGCCGACATTAAAATACAAGCAGATAAAACAGTTGACATAATAGATATTAAAAATTTTTTCATCAGCATACACCCCCATAAATATAGTAAGAATTACTTTTTATATAGTTTTTAGAAAATATAAATAGTTAAGTTTATATGTAAGTAATAAATATTTAATAAAGTTTTTGATATGCAGTAGCTGAGTTAAATTAGAACTTATGAAACATACTCATTAACTGTGTCAGCAATAACTCCATCAACATATGCTTTTATAGTAAAATAAGCTCTGTAAGTTCCTGATGGATCAACGTTAGTTGTTTCATAATATGAAAATCTATTTGTATAATCACTATCACTAAATGTTTCTATAGTTCTCCATCCGCTTCCCACTTTCTGTTGAATAGACATTTTTATATATGTTTCTCCATCCGTAACAGTCCTTACATCAGCACCTATCGTCACTTTTCCAGAATCATCAACATCGAAGGTATAAAAAATATTTATAATCTCATTAAAATATGGAA
>CAMOBD010000107.1 GCA_946578345.1 uncultured Clostridium sp. | reverse complement strand
CAAAGTACGCCTCCGGTTTTCTTGCTCGTTTGCCTAGCCAAAACAACAATTCTTTAATTCTCTAGAAAAAAGATGCTAACAAGGAGAGAAATCGAATGACAAAAAAGCTAATAGTGTTTTTGGTGATAGTAATCTTGCTTTTGGCAGGATGGCTTGTATTCTTTAAGATTTTAAGAGTGCAAGATGCAATATTAAAGATAATATATCCAACTAAATACTCTGAGTTTGTTGAAAAATATGCAGAGGAAAATGGAATAGATAAATACTTAGTGTATGCCATAATTAAAGCAGAAAGTAACTTTGACCCGAACGTTACTTCTAGTAGTGATGCAAGAGGTTTAATGCAACTGATGGAAGAAACAGCAGTTGAGAGGTCAAATATAATAGATGATATTACTGTAGAAACCTATGATTTATATGACCCTGAAACGAATATACGATTAGGAACATCATATTTTTCATATTTATTGGGAATATATGATGGGAATACAGTACTAGCTCTTATTTCATATAATGCAGGACTAGGAAATGTACAGCAATGGATACAAGATGGTATTATAAAATCAGACGGCTCAGATATAGAGAATATTCCATATAAAGAAACTAGCAATTATGTGAGAAAAATTTTAAGAGATTATCAAATGTACTTAAAGATTTATGAACAATGAGAATTTTAAATATTACAATAATGTTACAAAAATATTACATTTTTGTGACATTATTGCTTTTTGAAAATATTTATCATATAATATAGACAGCTATTAAATTTTGCAAAAGAGTAAACCTTGAAAAGAGGGGGAAAAAACATGAGCGTAGAAACATTTGCAGATTATATCTTATCTGAGAAAGATTGGATAAAGAAAATGGAAATAGTCTTTTATTTGCAAAAAAGAACAGGAATATTTTATGATAATTCTGTTGTGTTTAAGACATTACTTACTAAACTATTTATAGACAGAGTAGATTTAGGTGTTGATAAAAATGAAGTTATTACAGCTAGTCTTTTATGGAGTTGTAAAAAAGAATTGACAGCTAAAAATATTGATAAAATACACTCATTTGCAAAAGAAGGAGCAGAATATTTATCTACATTAGGGTTTAGTGATAGATTTTGCAGAATATGTGAAGGAGTAAATAGATATAGCGGACTAGAACCAAGAGAAAAAGAAAGCGACATATTAGAACTTACAGACCAATTTGGAGGAATGCTTTTAAGCAGACCAGAAAGAATTGCTTTTAAACCAGATGAAGCATTAGTCTTACTTGAGTATAGAAATCTCAAAGATAAGGATAATAGATATTTAGAAGAATTTAAAAATTTTGTAAGTTATATGGAGGAGATAAAGATATGAGTGGTTTAGTAGGTTGTATAGAAGCTGTGGCTAAAGATTTTGATGATACAGACCCAAAAAATGTGGGCGATGGCATTAAGAATTGCATGAGATATGAAGAAAAGATAAAAGTAGCAGAAGAGGAAAAAGCTGCAGAAGGACAAAAGGTAACAATACAAGATGGGCAAGATTTGGAAAATCTAACAAATGATATTCGCAGAGATATGGGAGAAAATGTACCTGAACAAACAGATGAGCAAGTGTTAGGAGGAAGCACTGGACAAACAAAAACTGATGACGAAAGAGGAAGATAGAAATAAATATTTTGAACAAAAGATTGGAGGAATTAATTATATAAGTTGTGCCAGTCTTTTGTTTTGATTGCCTAACTTGACAAATAATTGCTTTTTGGCGTTGTTAAACTTCGCTGCAAAAATCCTCAGCGTACACAAAGTACGCCTCCGGTTTTTTTGCTCGTTTGCCTAGCCAAAATAACAATTATTTGCCAAGCTAACAAATTTAATAATAGAAAGGAACTAAAAATGAACGAAATATTTGCAGATTTACATGTACACATAGGAAGAAGTGAAAACGGAAAACCAATTAAAATTACAGCAGCAAGGTCTTTGAATTTTGCTAATATTGCAAGAGAGTGTGCTGATAGAAAGGGAATAAATGTAGTAGGAATTATAGATTGTGCTTCATCATATGTAATAGAAGATATAGAAAATTTCTTAAAAACAGGAGAAGCATATGAGATAGAAGATGGAGGAATTATATATAAAGATAAAGTATGTATAATTCTAGGAAGTGAGATTGAAACAGCAGAAGTAAATGATGAAGGAAAAACAGGAAGTGCTCATAACTTATGCTATTTCCCAAAACTGAAAGATATTAAGGCATTTTCAAAGGAAATGGAAAATCATATCCATAATATGACATTGAGCTCACAAAGAGCTGATATATCAGCATATGATTTGATCGACATTGTAGAAAAATACAACGGAGTATTGATACCTGCACACGCTTTTACACCACATAAGAGTTTTTATGGAAATTGTACAGATAGATTAAGCAAGATATTCAAAGAAAAGTTTGATAAAATATTTGCTATAGAGTTGGGACTAAGTTCAGATACATATTTGGCAGATGAGATATCAGAACTTGAAACACGTACATTTGTGACAAACTCAGATGCACATTCACTTCCTAAAATAGCAAGAGAATACAACAAAATGTTGCTAGATGGGATAAGTTTTAAAGAAGTATTAAAAGCATTAATGAACGAAGACGGAAGAAAGATCTTAGCAAATTACGGTTTAGACCCAAAACTTGGAAAATATCATAGAACATTTTGTGAAAAATGTGGAAAGCCAATAGAAGGTAAAGCACCAGTGACACACTGCCCAGATTGCGATAGTAGCAAAATAACAATGGGAGTTTTTGATAGAATAGAAATAATAAAAGATAAAGAAAAAACAAAAAGCCCAGACTTTAGACCACCATATGTATATCAAATACCATTAACATTTATGCCTGGACTTGGAGGAAAAACTATAGATAAATTATTAAATAATTTTGAAACCGAGATGAACATACTACATAAATTATCAAAGGATGATATCGAGGCAGTAGTAGGAGAAAAAATAGCAAATACAGTAATTGCAGCAAGAGAAGGAAATGTAAAGATACAAGCCGGTGGAGGCGGAGTTTACGGCAAACTAACAGCTTGTTAAATAATAGTTCTAAATCTCATTTTATTGAATAGACATTATGTATAAATAATTTGATGTTTAGGAGAATAGAATGAGAGAGATACGAAAAAGAAAAAAAGCAGGTATAAAGGATTTTATACTAAGGAACATACACGATAATTTAAAATCATATTTAATAGTAATAATATTGTTTATAATAGGTATTGTTGCAGGTGTTATTTTTATAAATAATACAAACGAGACTCAGGGAGCAGAAATTCAAGGTTACATAAACAATTTTATATCGTCATTAAAGCAAGATTATCACATAGATAAAATGGAGTTACTAAAAAGTTCTCTTTGGGACAATTTTATATTAATCATAAGTATGTGGTTTATAGGGTCAACTGTTATAGGAATACCTATTGTGTTTGGAATAGTTATATTTAGGGGGTTTTGTATAGGGTATGCAGTGTCATCTGCAGTAGCAGTATTAGGGGTACAAAAAGGAATTATATTTTTGCTTACAACAATGTTTTTACAAAATATAATCTTTATACCAGTAATAATTTGCATGGCGGTAAGTTGTATACGATTATATAAATCAATTATGAAAGACAAAAGAAGAGAAAACATAAAACTTGAGATAATTAGACACACACTAGTTTCAATAATGCTATTTATAGTGCTAGTATTAGCAACATTAATAGAAGTGTACATTTCTACTAATTTATTAATGCTATGTATAAATATGTTTTAAGGATTTATATAAAATTTATTAAAAAATTTCAAAAAAT
>CAMOBD010000106.1 GCA_946578345.1 uncultured Clostridium sp. | reverse complement strand
GGGCAATCACTTTGCAATTTGACATTTGTGCGTCCTCCTTTCGTATAAATTTAGCCGCTTTGTCAAGGCGGCTATGTAAAAAAGAGTGATAGAACGCAAAAAAGCCGCTTACTCTTAGGAAAATAAGAATAAGCGGCTATGTGCGATATGTCTTAGATATGTTTGATTTTGTACTTTATGCTAATAATAGCTTTTTATTGAAATTCAATTTCTTCGTTGACCTTTTCGTGTATATCGATTCTAGTCTTGATATCAATGGTATTGACAAGCCATCCACTTAAGTTGCAATTTTTAATGAACTCATCTATTCGATTAACACCATTAATCTCTTTCAAGGTAACAACAACACCAAAACGAATTCCAACACCGTCTTTAGGGTCTAGTCTATTATTTGTTTTAATTTCCATACCCCAATTCTTGTTTTTATAAGATTTCTTCGATTTGTTAGTACCTGTAGGAACTTCTGAAACATATTTAACATTGTCCCACTTTCTAAACCTCTCTCTTGCTTCACCTTCTAATAAATAGCTCTTTTCAGTATTTAACGCATCATCTTGGTTTTGTTTATCATTATTAATTTCATTCAATTTACCATTATCTTTAATTCTGCCAAAATGAAGGTTCAACTCAGTATTTGTATAATCTACGCCTTGGGTTCTATCGCATATTGGAAAATAACACATAGTAGCTCTTGCAACATAAGGATATTTATCATCTTTAAGAGGAACAGGGAAACTATAATTATATGTATTCCATTTCTCACTTACATCTGACACCAAAAATTTAATTTCGTCATCTTGAGTTTGAACAATATCCTCTATTCTAATAGGAACTACACCATGTCCATAAAGAGCAACTTCTTCAGGGGTTGGACTTTCATTCCAGCTGCGTGCAGCGTCAATTATCAAGGCTTTTGCGACTTCTCTGCTTAATCCCAAAACATCAATTAAATAGGATAATTTACGAGCTATCCAAGGAGCCGCAAATGAAGTACCAGCAACATAAGCTGCTCCAAGCGGTTCACATACTTGGATATACTGTTCTTCGCTTCCCCCATAATAACTAACATCTGGTTTAGCAAAGAATGAGAGTGCAAGTCCCTTCCTTGCATATTTAGTTGAAAGTCCGCTCTTGGTAACTGCATTGACTACCATACTATTTATTGAATCTGCGGGTGAGCCAATTTTCACGACATTTTCATTTGGCTTATTTGTTCCCGCTACAACAAAGATTACATCATTCTCATATTGAATTTGGTCTAATGCAGCAGCTTCGGCTGAGATAAAATTGTCATTAATTTCTTGATTGCTACCGAGTGAAATGTTCCAGACTTTTATATCCCTATTACTTGCAATAATACTTTTAATTTGTTTTACAATAGTAAAGGATGAAAACCGAGAGCCTACTGCGACTCCAAAATGACGAACTTTAAATCTTCCGCAACCATCATTCAACCACGGATTCAATCTGGCGCCATCCACAATAATTGATGAAACAGCAGTACCGTGTTGATAATCACTTGGATTCTTTGGAATACTATTATCTACCATGTCATGATAGTCTACCCACTCACTAAAATATACATTCTTATCAAATAAAGTATCAATAACACCGATTGTTGGTTCAATACTCGGAGATGGAATAGTAATCATGCTTTGATGATACTCTTGAATAAAATCTTCTGGCGACAATTCAGCCAAATCGACAGTTGCCATAGAAACTAGGTAAGGAGCTTTTTCGAACAACAGTTTCAATTGATTTTCATCCAAAAATACAGTTTGGTTATCCAAAATCCTACTTGATAAAATATCAATTCCTATATTTTTAAACAAACTTTTAGTATCCATACCAGTATCAAATAAAGTAATGATACTTTGCTTTATTTGAGGAGTAGCCATCTCTACCTCAAAATCATCAATATAAGAAACATCTGCAATCACTTGCTTGAAAGTTGTTTTTGGCAATCCGAATTTCTCAAATTTTATTTTATTGAAAAATAGTTCATCATTTTTAAATATGGTCTGTGTTATACCATCTTTAAATTTGGCTTTCATCACATCGCAAGATTTTGATAGGAGATTAATACTGGTATCCAAATCTGATATATCCACAAAATATGTTATAATATGCTTATTTTTTTCAGCATTAAACTTCGCTCCAACAATTGCAAAATTAGAGTCTTTTCCTTTTAACAGTCCTGCTATACGATTGCTTTTTGCAACTATTTTATTATAATAAACACTAATCAAAACGCCTTTAAAAGGTTTTTTTTCATGTTCCCAAAAACTTTTTATTTGGTGCAATTTATCTATCAATCTAATCAATTGTTCTATGGTAACTAATTTCTTACTATTCATAGATATGCCATTTCGACTTCCTTGTTTGGAAGCTTGAACAAATCGTTTTCCTTTTAGCTCAAGAACATTATTCATTTAATTAATCCTCCTTGCTCAATTTTCTTGATACAGCACTTTTAGATTCTCCAGTAAGTTTTTCTATTTCCCTTACTGTAAAGCCCATATCATATAATTGACTAATATCAGTCTTATTTAAATTT
This sequence comes from uncultured Clostridium sp., assembly GCA_946578345.1. Classification (GTDB taxonomy): domain Bacteria; phylum Bacillota; class Clostridia; order TANB77; family CAG-508; genus CALXVA01. The sequence goes on along the minus strand of CAMOBD010000106.1, from coordinate 1,271 downwards.
CCAATCAAGCTATTGTATAGCCTTTTCAAATAGTCATGTTCGTAATTTACATCACTAAACGCTAAGGATGTCTTAATAATATTTTTTAATTCGCCTGGATATGGAAGGTGAGGAGCCAGATTTAATATTTTTCTAAACAATCGAGTGTCTTTTGCAACACCCTTAAAATTTTTTATATAAGAGGAAAAATAAAACTCACCTACTTCAATTAAATCCTCTTTGCTATAACGGTCAAAATTTATTATTGCATCAAATCTCCTTGTAAGAGCCTTATCAAATTTTGAAAAAAGATTTGTTGTTGCAATAATCACAATCTCTTTATTTAAATCAGTTAATCTATCGAGTTCCCTCAAAATTGTAGATGTTACTCTTCCCATTTCACGCACATCATTGGAGCTTACTCTATCCAAAGCAATTACATCTATTTCATCAAACAAAATAACTACTTTGTTTGAATTGGGAATTGAGTTTATTTCATTAAATACACTTGTTATGTTCTTATTTGTTTGACCAAGTTTACTATCAATTAAATTGTCAAAATCAACATAAAACAATGTCCTATCTAACAACCGTGTAACTTGCTTGGCAGCCTCAGTTTTTCCGCTACCGGGAGAACCTTCAAACAAAAATTTATTAATACCTATATTATGGTTTATTGCATTTATGATACCTTTTATATCCTCAGTAATTGCTATAGGAAGGTTCAAGGGCTCCATGCCTCTTATATCTATCTGTTTTAGGAATTCACTTTCAAAATCGCTACTTTGAGGTGTGTATAAATTAGACTCTGCAATTAAACTCATTATATATTCAGCAAGCTGTTCATCTCCTATACTGTCAAAATATCTGGCAATAATTAACGCTTCGTTTCTGAAAGCATTTTCATTTTTCTCAACATGGTATTTTATTAAATTCAAAACATTTTGTTTTTTCATTCTAGCATACCTCCATATACATTTTATATTATAGCACAATGTGGGACAAAAGTCTATATATTTGGGACAATTTTTATTTTATAAATTTGAGTTGCCTCTTAAAATCATTTGGTTATGTAAAAAATCTCGTTCGTTGAAAATAAACGAACGAGATTGGAAATGTTTAGATTTATATATTGCCATCGCTGCCTGTACGCAGTTTTCGTATTTGCTCATTAAATCTTTGGTGCTTGACAGACTTTACAGTAATTCCTATGAAATATCTGCTTACAAGAAAATCTAATAGATACTCTTTAGGGATTTGATAACGCTGTTTGATATAAAAGCATTTCAGCT
>CAMOBD010000105.1 GCA_946578345.1 uncultured Clostridium sp. | reverse complement strand
AGTATTATCAGGAAATGATAAAGGAAAAACTGGAGAAGTATTAGAGATAATACCAAAAACAGAAAAAATAATAGTTAAAGGTGTTAATGTTAGAAAAAAACACGTGAAAGCTAGAAAACAAGGTGAAGAAAGCGGAATTATTCCAGTTGAATGTGCTATACATAGTAGCAAAGTAAATGTTGTATGTCCAAAATGTGGTAAAGCAACAAGAATACAATATAAAATTGAAAAAGATGAGAAAGTACGTGTTTGTCAAAAATGCGGAGCAAAAATCAAATAATTAGAAAAAGAAAGGAGGACTATTTAAACTTATGGAAATTTTAAGAGAGCAATATGAAAAAGAAATTATACCAGCAATGATGAAAAAATTTAACTATAAATCAGTTATGCAAGTTCCAAAGTTAGACAAAATAGTTATAAATATAGGTTTAGGTGATACAAAAGATAATCCTAAATCATTAGAAAATGCTATAAATGATATATCAATTATAACTGGTCAAAAGCCAATTATAACAAAGGCAAAAAAAGCTATAGCAGCCTTCAAAATAAGAGAAGGAATAAATATGGGATGTAAAGTTACATTAAGAAAAGGAAAAATGTATGATTTTGCATATAAATTCTTTAATGTAGCACTTCCAAGAGTTAGAGACTTCAGAGGAGTATCAGCTAATTCATTTGATGGTAGAGGAAATTACTCAATTGGTATAAAAGAGCAATTAATATTCCCAGAAATCGAATATGATAAAATAGACAAAATTAGAGGAATGGATATAATATTTGTTACTACAGCTAAGACAGATGAAGAAGCTAAAGAATTGCTTACTCTATTAGGAATGCCTTTTAAAAATTAATTTAATGAAAGGAGAAAAAGATGGCAAAGAAATCTTTAAAAGTAAAACAACAAAGACCACAAAAATATAAAACAAGAGAATATAATAGATGTAAAATTTGTGGAAGACCACATGCATATATTAGAAAATATGGAATTTGCCGTGTATGCTTCAGAGAATTAGCTCATAAGGGTGAGATACCAGGTGTTAAGAAAGCAAGCTGGTAATTCCAATAAAAAGAAGGAGGGAAAATAAATTGAATACAACAGATCCAATAGCAGATATGTTAACAAGAATAAGAAATGCTAATAGCTCTAAACATAAAACAGTTGATGTACCAGCATCAAATATGAAAAGAGCAATTGCAAATATCCTATTTAAAGAAGGATATATAGCAGCATTTGAAGAAATAGATGATTCTCGTCAAGGAATTATAAGAATAACTCTAAAATATGATGAAAAAGGAAAAAGAGTTATTGATGGATTAAAAAGAATAAGTAAACCAGGATTAAGAGTATATGCATCAAAAGATGAATTACCTAGAGTATTAAATGGTTTAGGTATAGCTCTTATATCTACTTCAAAAGGAATAAAAACAGACAAAGAAGCAAGACAAGAAGGCTTAGGAGGAGAAGTCCTAGCTTACGTATGGTAATTTATAATTTAGAAAAAGTAAAGAGGTGAAAAAAATGTCAAGAATAGGAAACAAACCTATCAATGTACCAGATGGCGTAGAAGTTAAAATAGATGGACATCACGTTACTGTAAAAGGACCAAAAGGAACATTAGAAAGAGATGTACATAAAAATATGACAGTTACATTAAATGATAAAGTAATTACAGTAACTAGATGTGATGATGAGCCAGAAAATAGAAGTCTACATGGACTAACAAGAACATTAATCAATAACATGATAGAAGGTGTTCTTCATGAATATAAAAGAGATCTAGAAATTAATGGTGTTGGTTACAGAGCTCAAAAGAAAGGAAATAAACTAGTAATGAATCTAGGATATTCTCATCCAGTAGAGATGGACCCACCAGCAGGAATTACTTTTGATGTTCCAGATGCTAACCATATAACAGTTAGAGGAATTGATAAAGAATTAGTTGGTCAAACAGCAGCAGTTGTTAGAACAAAAAGACCACCTGAAGTATATAGAGGTAAAGGTATTAAGTATGCTGAAGAGCATATTAGACGTAAGGAAGGTAAAGCCGGCAAGAAATAATTTTAATGAAAAACGTCGTCTTGCGTTGTTGAACTTTATAAAATTTTTTCAATGTATAAGTTTAAATGAAAAGCTACGTCTTGCGTTGTCAAGCGTTGCAAAAAAGTTCTCAATATACACAAAGTATTATTTCAAACTTTTTTGCTAGCTTTCCTAGCAATACTTGCTTTTGATTTAAACAAAAAAGATAACGATATGCAATACTCGTTTTTGATTAAAATTTTAGTTATCAAAATATAAAGATTAAATAAATCTAGAAAATAAACTAGTGCAAAAACATTAGTTAGAAAGGAGATTTAAAAATGGTAAAGAAAACAGATAGAAATGCAGAAAGAATAAGAAGACATAAAAGAGTACGTAGAAAAATTTCTGGAACAGCTGAATGCCCAAGATTATGTGTTTTCAGAAGTAACAGCAATATTTATGTACAAGTAATAGATGATGTTAAAGCAGTAACTTTAGCACAAGCTTCAACACTTGATAAAGAAGTAAAAACAAAGCATTCTAACAAAGAAGCTGCAAAAGAAGTAGGTAGCTTAATAGCTAAAAGAGCATTAGAGAAAAATATCAAAACAGTAGTTTTTGATAGAGGCGGATATATATATCATGGTGTTGTTAAAGAATTAGCTGATGCCGCAAGAGAAGGCGGACTAGAGTTTTAAAAAATAGTTGGGTAAACACTTGATAAAGGGTAATCACTTACTCACAAGGGGAGGGGACATACCTCTGCCGAGTGAGAAATGACCCAAGATAAAAGAGGTGTGTCCTGAAATAATAAAAATAAATAGGAGAACACTTGAAAAAAGGGTAATCAGTAAATCACAAGGGGAGGGGACATACCTCTGCCGAGTGAGAAATGACCCGATATAAAAGAGGTGTGTCCCCTGACAATAAATAAAAGAAAGGAGAAAAAAGAATGCAATCAGAAAATGTATCTGAATTAAAAGAAAAAGTTGTAGCTATAAACAGAGTTGCAAAGGTTGTTAAAGGTGGTAGAACATTCAGATTTAGTGCAGTTGTAGTTGTTGGAGACGAAAACGGACACGTTGGTGTTGGAAATGGTAAAGCATCAGAAGTTCCAGATGCTATAAAGAAAGCTATTGAAGATGCTAAGAAGAACTTAGTAGAAGTTCCAGTTGTAAATACAACTATACCACATGAATATGTTGGAAAATTTGGTAGCGCAAATGTTCTATTAAAACCAGCTGAAGAAGGTACTGGAATTATAGCAGGTGGTAGTGTTAGACCTGTTCTAGAACTTGCTGGATACAAAAATATAAGAACAAAAATACTTGGAACAAACAATCCAAGAAACGTTGTATATGCTACAATAGAAGGCTTAAAAGCAATGCAAACTGTAGAATCAGTTGCTAAAAAAAGAGGAAAAAGAGTAGATGAAATAATATAGAATTGGGAGAGCACTAAAACAAAGGTGAATCACTAACTCATACGGGGAGGGGACATACCTCGAGCCGAATGAGAAGTGACCGGAGGTAAGAGGTGTGTCCTGAAATAAATAAGAAAAGGAGAACACTAAAGCAAAGGGTAATTAGTAACTCATACGGGGAGGGGACATACCTCTGCCGAGTGAGAAATGCCCTAAGGCAAAAGAGGTGTGTCCCCTGACATATAAAAATTAGGAGGTGTACAAACAAGATGAAATTAGACGAATTAAAACCAGCACAAAAAGGTAAGACTAAAACTAGAGTTGGACGTGGAATAGGTTCTGGCCTAGGAAAAACATCAGGTAGAGGTCATAAAGGACAAAAAGCAAGATCTGGTGGAGGAGTAAGAAGAGGATTCGAAGGTGGTCAAACTCCTTT
>CAMOBD010000104.1 GCA_946578345.1 uncultured Clostridium sp. | reverse complement strand
TGAATACTAGTGTTGTATTCTATATAATGGTTGAGATGGCAAAGGCACACAAGCTGAATATTTATGGACATCTTAAATATCTGCTGGAGCACCGGTCAGATAAAGAAATGACCGATGAGTAGCTGGCGGAACTGGTACCTTGGAGTGAAAAACTCCAATCTATCAAAAATTCATATGTGGATTATAGCGAATTACTCCAACTCGTAAAGGGCTGGGGTAATTTTGCATCTGATTGCGTTATTATTTGACGCTTATGATTAAATGAGCCTCCTATACTTTCTTGTATCGGAAGCTCTTTATAAATAATATGTAATATAATGTTTGTCTCGCAGTATCCAGGCAGCGCCGTTAATAGATTATCATACCTTTCTATGCCTAATCTAATCTGCGATTTAATCATAATCGTTTAGGTAGCATTTGACATGACAAATAATCATTACAACATATGAAGCATATATGGATAAGCCATCGATATACAAATGTCGTTAACAATCCATGTTCTAATTGCATATTGTGAAAAAAAGCCAATTTTCCCTTCTAATCCGCCATGAACAACATTTACTTCTGTTATCTCTAACAAATCTATAGATACAGTTAGACCAGTCTTAATAGCTTTTGACAGACTCTCTTTCATTGTCCAAAATGCTGTAATTCCAGCATTCATGCTTTCATTATCTATCGCAGCTAAAAGTTTTTTCTCACCGTCTGTAAGCTGTGTATATATTATACTTGTACTATCAACATCTATTTTTTCGCAATCTATTCCTATTACAAGTTCTCTGCTATACGCAACTGCAAAAACATTTTTTCTTGTATGGGATAGGCTAATATCAACTGCTGGTAATGTACCTTCAATATATGGATAGTTAAATATGCCTTTCTCTATTTTGACTTTTTTTAGCGGATAATGCAAAAAGTTTTCTACTGCCAGTTGTGCAGCATATCTCCCAATTATGTACTCATTTTCTCTCCCCAGAGACATTCCTGTTATTTCGTCTGCGTATATGTGTTTATATTTCTTATAGTCAAATTCTATTATATTATCACTATAATTAATAAATGCAGAAGTCACTCTATATAAAGAATTGGAATCTGATAATATTATTTCCTTAATTTGCTGATGCATATTTACTCCATATATTGAGACATATAATCAACATTATATTTATTTTCATTTCTTTTCCCTCACCTTGCAGCTTATACAAAGAGTTGCTAAATTGAGAATTTACAAAGAAATCTTTAATGCTAATGCTATATCCTAATTTATTAATTTGCGTAACTATTTTTGTCGCCTTTATAGAATTTCCTCCTTAATCACATAATTCCGATTCATACTTTATTGATTATACATAAGGCACCGCATATACATACCACTTTCAAATACGCTCACACCTTGCACAAAAAAACAATACGTTTTTTTGTTTTATCGACAGTTGCTATACATACATTAGCAACTGTCGATAAAAATTCTTATACTTATTGTATTATGCTGTCGTATGCACGCTCAATGGAACTTTCAATTTTCTTTATATCCTTTTCATATACCGGAAAAAGAATATGTACATTATGCTTCAGTACCATTATTTCAATCCCTACAGTTCCATCTAATCTAGTAGACGAATGATGATTGATTCTGGGAAGATTAATTGTATCTTGTTTATTGTCTGATATTTCGAAAATATTTTTAAAGTTAATATATGGAGGAATGATAATTTTTTCTTCTAGATATTCAAATAACAATTCACTAAAATAATTTGCGCGGTAAATATCAATCTCCTTTCTAATAGATCCATAATAGTTTTCTAGTGTTCCTTGTACCCCCATTGTATTTATCGGTAATAAAACAAGATATAATCCTAGTTTCTTCTCATTTTCTTTATTACGTCCATGGAATAACACTGATACAGGGAAATTAGTTGGTATTGTTTTACTATTATCCTTTAAGCATTCTAATAATAATTGGTACGAGAATGAAATAGGCTTATTTTTTATTTCTGCCTTTTCTTTCTCTGATAGATTTAGGCGAACGTAAGTAAAATTTATCGGAGTATTTTCGTCATACCCACTTATAAATTCCTTCAAAGATTCTATCATATCTTTTTCTTCGATAGATAAAATCGTAGAATATCCTGCTGCATCTCTAATTCTTTTTATGTGATTGCTATATGTATCCAAACTTAGAGAACTATTATTTTTTAATAATGCAAATAAGAATTCTTCAAAATTGACAGTAGACATCGAATCCCATATTGCATGATGGATATAACCAAATAATTCATATTCCTCCTCTCCTTCTATAAGATAAAGATTATTTATTAATCTATTTTCTAAATACCGATTATTCTTTAAAATTTCGTTCATTAAATCATAGATTACATTATTTGAAGTTTCGGTAGCCAAGTTTAGAATCGGAATACTCCATTCTGTTTTTTTACTATACTCTATTAAATACTCACCATTAAATCCTGTCCTAAGCACAGAATGTTGTTTGATTATCTCATTTATAGCAGTCTGTATGCAGCTTAGTTTATAAGTTTTTGGTAATTTAACATTAAGTATTATATAATTATTCTCTCTTAAAAAGTAATTTTGCAAATTAGTTGGAGTATAAAAAGCTTCCTTTTCTTCACTCTTTAGACTTGCATTGTATAATTCCGAACCAGATAGCAACATATGCTTTACTTTTCTAATATAATCTCTTCTGTTTATTTCTATATTATGAATAATGAGATTGATGTTGTGACATATTTCATTTAACATATTGTCAATATCCTCTTTACCATTATAATCGGAATTATATATTACGGTAAATAACAACTTATCCCCCAATATCTGTGGACAGAAGTTAAGTTCATGATCATATTCCTCTGTTTTTTCTAATATAGGAATTGATACTCCATGTATTAATTTGTCTTTCCCTAGTGTTTTACGCAGTCTTATGTCATGTTCATTAATACATCTATATGACGGGATCTTACTTGAAGTTTCTAAACAATCTGCCGATTTAAGTCGAATAAATTCTATAGTATGATCAATTAAGCTTGACAGATACAATTTTGTGCTATTAAAATGTTCCAGAATATTTTCATTCACTTCCAAACCAATAGGAAATTCTCTACTCAAATTTCCTATTTCATCATCAACAACTGTATCCAGTTTCAAGTAATTTCTGTGGACATTCTTTATCCACATCGGTACAATTGACGTGCTAGTTTCTTTATGTAATGTTAATGATATTGCAGCTACTAATAATGCATCAATAGACTGTCCAAAACTATTTTCCGGCCACTCCAAGAAACGATCAAGATTACTTATTTCTTTGTTAGATACTTCCATATTATTAGCTCTATGTTCAGAAATATTATAATTTTCTGACATTAAATTCTTCAAAATACTTTTCTCTTGATTACCTCCTATAGTGCTGATTTTTTCTATTTTTTGTATCACATTTTCCCAACATGTGAATGTTGGAATTGAAGTAAAAATAGTATTACCATTAAGTAAATATTGCATATATGCATCCACAAAGTCATCGATAAATCTTGCGAAAGAATAAGAATCCATTTTTGCATTCACAATAACAAGCAACAAATATTGTTTCGTCTTTTCTTTCATTATAGTAACATTAACACCGGAAGTATTACAATTAACACTTTTTAGAGCATCTTCTACATAACTATTTAATTGATTCTCATTTTCGTCTATTTCTTCTGTATTAATGTTATAACTGATCAATTCACTAAACGCCAGCTTATAATTTAGGAGGACTTGCTGTAAAATTTTTTCTACAATATTTTTTTTAAACTCTTTACTACATAAGCAATAATGCCAATTATTTCTTTCTTCGTCATTTTTAGTATCCATATTATGAAGTTTCTTTGTATTTTCAATCGGTACATCTTCAGTTTTATTCTTCATAAAATATATAGTGGCTCAGTTGTCAAGACAAAAATCTAAGATTTTTATAATGAACTGAT
>CAMOBD010000103.1 GCA_946578345.1 uncultured Clostridium sp. | reverse complement strand
CTTTGTTTTGCAAAGATGTCGTGGGCTCCTAGCGGAGTGCTCATAAATTATCTAATCTTGCGATAGATAATTTATGTTTGGCTTCGCCAAATCAAAATAATATTTTTCATCTCCATTCAAATATTATTTTGACTACTGAAAAATTTTTGCATACCTGCATAAAATTTTTTCAGTATCTCCTTGCTATGCTTTGTAAGAAAATAGGGCAATACATATTTTGTCATTTTCGTAAGCATAACAAAAAGACCAATTAGGCACAACAAATAAAACTACCAATATTGCATTTTTTTGCAAAGTAGAGAGTTTTATTTGAAACATGCTAATCGGTCTTAACCACTGCTGGACATTTTACAAACTATTCTTCTAAACCAGCCAAATATTTTTCACCGCATTGGGTTAATAAGTTTCATACAAATCTTAATTTTCATTTTGTGAGAAAGATAGATAATAGTTTATTGTATCCCTTACTAACCAGTGTTTCGTGTCTATTAATTTTTCAGTGTACTATAAAATACAAATATTATATATCATCTTTTTATGTTAATGTCAAGAAAAATTCGATCTTTTACTTGCAAAAAGCACTTTTTTATTTGAAAAATATTAACTATTATGATATTATAAACAAAAAATATAAATATAATATTTCTTATGAATTAAAGAAAATTGGTGATATTAAATGAAAATAAAAGATATGAAACAAGCAGTTTTACTTTTAAGTAAAGAATGGAATTTAGGTAAAAAAGAATCTGGTGCTACAAATAATATTTGTGCTTGGATATACTTAATGGAAATCTTAGAAGAAACTGAACAATTCGTTTATTATAAAGAAAATGGAAAATTATTAGGATTTGCTGGATATTCAAATAAGTCATCAAAAAAACATATCTTAAAGAAAAAATTTTACACTTTTATTAAAAATAGATTATATAAAAGTAAAAGTATTAAAGATATTGACGCGTTACATGACTATGAGAATAATTATGATTATATGCCAGAAGGTTTAAAAAAAAAATACGATGGTGAAATATCAATGATAATACTAGATTCGAGTTTAAGAGGCAAAGGTATTGGCAAAAAAATGCTATCAAATGTATTTGAATTAGCAAAGAAAGATAACATAAAAAATCTTTATATATACACCGATGATTCATGTAACTATTATATTTACGAATCTTTAGGTTGTAACAGAGTTTACGAGACAATTGTTAAAAACAAAGAATATGGCAGATTAGGAAATGTTTTAACGGAATATGCCTACATATATGAAAAGAATTTATGAGGTGGAAGATGAAAATAGAAAATATAAATTTAGACAATATTAAAGTAGTTGTTTTTGATTTTGATGATACATTGGCAATACATAATGATAAAAACTATTCAATACATCGTAGAGAAAGTGAAGAAAAAAGATTAGGTTATTATTTAAATGCTTATAAAAATTCTGATACTTTTTACGAAGATATTGAACCATGTATAAGATCTGAGGTGTTATATGATTTTATTAAAGATTTAAGAAATAAGGACATTAAAATGTATTGCTTATCTGGAATGAAGTTTTCATTTCATTTAAAAGCAAAGCAAAATTTTGTTAATAAGCATTATGGTAATGATATTGAAGTTATATCTGCTTCTACACAAGAATTAAAATTAGATGGTGTGAAAATTATACAAAGACTTAATAGCTGTAATTTAGAAGAAATATTATTTATAGACGATAGACAAGATGTTGTTGAACTTTTAAATGCAAATGGGATTACAGCAATACTTGTAAATGATATTGTATTATAGGAGGCAAGATGAATTTATTTTATAGTAATAATTCAAAGTATAGAGATAAAATAGAAAAGCTATATATAAAATCTTTCCCAAAAGAAGAAAGATTTCCTTTTTGGATATTAGATAAATGTTCAAAAGAAGAAAATTCAGATTTATATGCTATATTAGATAATGAAAAATTTATTGGTATGTGTTATATAGTTAATTGTAAAGATGTTTATTACTTAATGTATTTTACAGTAGAACCTAATTTAAGAAACAAAAAATATGGTTCTAGAATATTAAATGATTTAAAAGAAAAATATAATACTATTTTTCTATCAGTTGATATGCCAATAGATGAAATAAGTATTAGAAGAAAGAACTTTTATTTAAAAAATGGATTTTATGATACAAACAAATATTACGAAGATACTGGTATTTCTTATTCAGTGTTATGTAGTAATAATAAATATGAAATAACTGATAATATTATGCAAAGAAGATATACAAATATGACCAATAATCCTAAACTATTTAATGTAATTTCAACAATCTTTAATGTTAGTGATATTTCTTTAAAAGAAAAATTATAAAAAATATTTGTTAGAGCAGAGTATCTCTGCTCTATACAGATTTAATATGATATTTTTTTAAGTTATTCGTATCATCTAATATTTCAATTTTTTTAATCCCTTTACTATCTTGTAGTATATAATATTGTTTTTTAGCTATTGCATTTAATCTTTCTAGTCTTTTACTTTGTTCTAATCCTTGTTCTATCATTTCAGCATTTAGGTTTTCTAAATTGCTTAAAATTACTAGTTGTAGAATATTAGCATAATCTCGCATATTACCATCTAAAGTAGGATTATTATCTTTCCATTCTTTAGCTGTCATTCCAAATAAAGCTACATTTAATATATCAGCTTCATTAGCATAAACATATAATTTTTGCTTTTCAGTAAGTGTAGGAACTAAATTTTCTTTTATACTATCAGTATGTATTCTATAATTTGTCTTTGCAAGTTCTCGTCTTACAGACCATTCTATTTTATTTTGATAGCTTTCATTTTTCTTTAGCCTTTCAAACTCTCTTATTAAATAAAGTTTAAATTCAACACTTAACCAACTTGCAAATTCAAAAGCTAAATCTGGATGAGCATAAGTTCCAATACTATATTTTCCACCTTTTGAAATTAAGCCTATTGCATTTGTTCTTTGTATCCATTGTTTAGGACTCATTGTATAAGAAGATGTTCCTATTTCATTTATTTTAATTTCACGATATTCCGTTAAATTAAAATTTTCATTGTTAAGTTCTTCCCACAACCCCACATAAAGAGCAGTATCTTTATTGCTTAACCAATGAATAATAACATTTGCTGGATATTTATCATTTTTAAATTTTGCTAAATCTGTTAATGATATATAATCAACATCTCCAACTCTCATAACACCTACTAGATTATCTTTAACATTCATTTGTGTTGTTATTAGTTCTTTACTCATAATATCACTTCCAATCTCTTTAAATATTGCACTTATTATAAAACAATTGTTTGTGTATGTCAAGAGAAAATCTATACATAAATAAACTCTTTTAATATTATTTCTTCAACTGAATGTTTATAGCTATTCATAAGCCCCACCCATTTTAAAGGGGCAGTATTTTTCAAGTTTTCATCAATAGGATTTTTCTCTAGCATTTGTTTCATAAGTATTTCAAATCTTTCTTTAGCTAGTTTATCAGTTTCTACGATATGTTTGCTTAAAGTACAATCCATAAATAAAATAGTATATTCAGCTTTCTTACATGATTTTAAATATTCTAACCTTAAATGTCCATACTTTCCAATTTGATAATCTTTTTTATATTCCTCTTTCTTTAAATATAAGTCAGGAATGAAATAATCTCCTTCTTTGTGATAAGTTATTTCTATCATAATAAAATCCCCCTAAAATCTAATTCTACTACTTTTAAACTATAATCCTATATCTTTTTAGCTGTCTTTTACAAAATGTATTTTTTATAAAATTTAAAGTGTACTTAAATTAAGTCTACTGGGTTAGGACTTATGACAAGGTCAAAGTCCTGTAAAAAATACTTCGTATTTTTATGGAGCCTTCGGCTTAAAAAGAATCTTCAAGGAGGTGCTTTTGATGGAACAAGAATTAGCATATTCATTTCACTTAGGTAGTGATAAAAATAAAAGCAAATTAGCCAAAAGAGTATCAAAAGATAATGTATCTGGTACTACTTCTCTTTCCAATAATGCAATTCAAAATGCAAATGATTTATCTAGAGTTAATAAGCATAATTTAAGAGATTATG
>CAMOBD010000102.1 GCA_946578345.1 uncultured Clostridium sp. | reverse complement strand
ATATATATATATATATCAAACATTTATTCAAATGTTTGGAAGAGAAAAGCACAAGTTATCAACAAATTAAATAATTTAAAAGAAAAAGAAAGCTATATTATACTAGAAAGTAATAGGCATTAATAATGATGCCTATACTTTTGTAACTAAAACATGCAACTAAAAATAATTGCAGAATTAGAATTGAAGCTTTAGCTATGGCAGATAAAAAGGGAAGGAAAAATAGGAGGAGAATTCTAAAATATATGTGTCACATGAGCTTAGAAAAGAAAGATTTTCAAAAAAACTATTCTTTCAAAATATTGAAGTTAAGCAATAACGAAAATAAAGATAAATATGCATAAAATGTACAATAAATGTAAACAATAGTAGAAAATACTAAAATAGTAAGGATAGTTAAAAAACATCCAAAAGGAAGGAGAAAAAGAAAAATGAAAGAAACAATATTAAGAAAAAATAAACGGAATAACATTGCTAGCACTAGTAATAACGATAATAATAATTATAATATTAGCAACAGTAACAATCAACTTTATCTTTGGAGAAAATGGCTTAGTAAAAAGAGCAGAGCAAGCAAAACTAGAGCAAGAAATAGCAACAGCAAGAGAAACACTAACAATGATATTAGGAGATGCCTTTGCAGAAAAGAAAATAAATCCAAAATATGATCAAAACGAATTTTTAGATAAATTTATAGAGGCAAGAGAGCCAAATGTATATTTAGAAGAAGATGAAATAGGATTAAATGGACATATATTTGGATTAGATAGAAGTGTACCAGAATTAGGAGAATACCAGGGAGAATTAACAGGGCCAAGAATAAAAGAAATAAAGGTGCTAGAAGAGACAACAAATAGTGCAAGTATAGAAGTAATAACAGTAAATGCAGAAGGAGCAACATATGAATACTGGCATAAAAATGACACAGAAGGAGAAGACCAGTGGAAGAAAGTAGAAACAGATAATAAGAGTAACAGATGTACAGTAAGTGGACTAACACAAGGAGAAACATATAACATAAGAGTAGTAGTAACAACAAGTGATGGAAGTGCAACAGGAGAGGTAAATGTATATTTAGGAGAGATACCAGAAGGAACAATAACATTTACTCCAGCAGAATGGGTAGGAGATGGAACAGCAAAAACAACAATAAATACAAGTGAGATAGGATATACATTACAATACCAAATAGTAGTAGGAGAAGAACAAATAGTAGATACAAACTGGCAAACAGCGACACCAGGCCAAACAATAGAAGGATTACACCATAATGAAACAGTATATGGAAGGTTATTTGATGGAATAAATGAGAGCAAAGATTATGGAAGTATAGCAATAAAAGATGAGGAAAATCCAATAGTTAATGTAACATCAGGAGGAACAACAACAAATAGCATAACAGTAAATGTAGTAGCAACAGATGGACAAAGTGGAATGAAAGAAGATGCAACATACACATATAGTATAAAACAAAGTACTCAAGGAGAAGAAAGTTACACAACACCAAGTAATGCAAGCAATCTAAAAACAAACACATATACATTTACGGGATTAACCCAAGGAACAAGTTATGATATAAAAGTAGTGGTAGATGGAGATAGAGCAGGAAAAATAGGAGAAGGAACATTAACAAATCAAGTAACAAAGACAGTAGGAGGAGCAGAAGGAGGATTAACTCAAGGAAATATAATAGCAAGTAGCCCAACATGGGCAGGACGAAAAGCAAGTATAACATTAACAACAAATACAGGATTACAAATACAGTATCAAGTAGGTAGTACAACAGAAACTTGGACAACAATACAAAGTGGAGGACAAGTAACAGGACTAAATCATAATGACACAGTATATGCAAGATTATGGGATGGAAACAATGCAGGAAGCGAAGCAAGTGTAACGATAAAGGATGAGATACCACCAACAATAAATAGTTTTACAGCGACAAATGTGACATATAATAGTATAACAGTACAAGTAAATGCAAGTGATGCACAGACAGGATTAAACGGAACATATACCTATTATTTGAATGGTGGAAATGCAGTAACAAGTGCAAATAATAGTTGCGTATTTAATGGTTTAGCAGATGGTGTACAGTATTCAATGAAAGTAGACGTATCAGATATAGCTGGAAATCTTACATCCGAAACAATAGTAGTAACAACAATAAAGGATCCTAATAGCATAAAAAATAAATTAAAAGCAGGAAACTATGTAAACTATATAGATGGAACAGGAATAACAAGGAAATGTGTAGTATTATATGGTCCAGAGCATGCAAAATACTCAAGCTATGGAATACAGATAATACCAATGGAGTGTGTAGAAGATATGAGATTGAACGTAATAGATAATTTTAATGCAACTAGAGATTTATATAACAATGTGATTTCAACATTAAATAATGCAACACAAAAATACCTAAATACAACATATGCAGTAAGTGCAAGATGCGTAGGAAGTGTGCCAGACAATCCAAGTTATGATGGACCAGGAATGTTTAATAGTAGCTATGAATATATGAAACCATATAACGGAACCTTCAAAGATACAGACAACAATTACGTAACAGATTGGAATCAATTGCAATTATTAAATATTCATAATCTAAATAAAGCATATTGGCTTGCATCACGTGGAGTGACTTCACACCAGCAAGGAACCTATTTTACCGTGCTAGATGTATATTCAAATGGTATACTTTACAATGGTATCGTGTGCTATATAGAGTCAAATGGGTCGACTGTCATTCATAGTGGTGCAGTTGGTGGTCTCCGTCCAGTATTTACTCTTAAACCAGGTCTCAAAGTAACCGGGGGAAGTGGAACTGAAAACGATCCATATACCTTAGGAGTATAAATAATTAGACAAAATATGCAAAGAGATAGAGCTCGTCAAGTCTGGTGCGAATGCCGGTCTTTAGTCGGCACAGGGAAAGTATAGTAAAAGGCGTAAAAAGGTAATGTTATGGAACATAGGAGATAGGTAGATACCTGTCTCTTTTTAAATTTCTTAAGAAATTTTTAAAAAATGGTGCAAAAATATACAAATATATGATAGAATATATGAGGATTAAAATATGAAACAAGGAGAGTGTTAAAAGTGCCAGAAAATAAGTACAAAAGGATTTTGCTAAAATTAAGTGGAGAAGCTTTGGCAGGAGAAGGTAAAGTAGGAATTGACACAGAAACAGTAGATAAAATTTGTGAACAAATTAAAGAATTAGTTAAAATGAAGACAGAAGTTGCAGTAGTTGTAGGAGGAGGAAACTTTTGGAGAGGTGCAAAAAAGAACATGGAGAGGACAACATCAGACTATATGGGAATGCTTGCTACTACAATGAATGGACTAGCACTACAAAATGCATTAGAAGAGAAAGGAGTGTATACAAGATTACAAACAGCTATTGAAATGAGAGAAATTGCTGAGCCATATATAAAAAGAAGAGCTGTAAGACATTTGGAAAAAGGAAGAGTGGTTATATTTGGTTGTGGCACAGGAAATCCTTATTTCACAACAGATACAGCTGCAGCTTTAAGAGCAGCGGAGATTGATGCAGAAGTTATTTTGGTAGGAAAAACTATAGACGGAGTTTATTCTGCAGACCCTAAAGTAGATAAAAATGCTAAAAAGTTTGATGAAATATCATATTTAGATATCTTAAGTGATAATCTTAAAGTAATGGATTCAACTGCAATATCACTTTGTAGAGATAATGATATAAAACTAATAGTATTTGAAATAGCAAAACCAGATAATATAATTAAGATTGTAAAAGGAGAAAAAGTAGGCACTTTAATACAATAAAGTCCGTTCCATCTTGCTGGTAGATATATTTTGTATTCTCCAAGTATTCGAATAAAAAATATATCTACCACGTGGAACTACAAAGCAAAAATTAGAAGGAAAGGAGAGTATGGGCAAAGCTCGTACAAATAAAGATATGGATTATAATAAATTTGAAGAAAAAATGATGAAATCAATAAGCGTTTATGAGGAGAACTTAGCAGAGGTAAGAGCTGGTAGAGCAAATCCAGCTATATTAAATAAAGTTACAATAGATTATTATGGAACACCAACACCAATTAATCAAGTTGCAGGAATTTCTGTTCCAGAGGCAAGAATGATAGTAATTCAACCATGGGATGCAAGCATACTAAAAGAAATTGAAAAAGAAATACTAAAATCAGACATAGGAATTAATCCTAATAATGATGGAAAGGTAATAAGACTAACTTTCCCTGAATTAAATGAAGAAAGAAGAAAAGAAATTGTAAAAGATATTAGAAAAATGGC
>CAMOBD010000101.1 GCA_946578345.1 uncultured Clostridium sp. | reverse complement strand
AGGATATACAGAAAAGATATTAGAGGTGTTAAAGCAAAATGATGTGAAAGCCGCATTTTTCATAACAGGGCATTACTTAAATTCGGCATCTGACTTAGTTAAGAGAATGATTGATGATGGACATATAATAGGAAATCATACAGCAGACCATATTTGTATGCCAGAGGTATCAAATGAAGAAATTAAAGAAGATATTATGGAATTACATACAGCGCTTTATGATAAGTTTGGGTATGAAATGACATATATTCGTCCACCAGAAGGAACATATAGTGAAAGAACAATAGCATATACAAATAGTTTAGGATATAAAACTGTAATGTGGTCATTTGCATATGATGATTGGAATGAAAATAAGCAAGGAAGAGAAGAGTATGGCAAACAAAAAATATTAGATAATGTGCATAATGGAGAGGTTATGCTATTACATGCGACTTCAAAAGATAATAGCAATATATTGGATTATTGTATAAAAGAAATAAAAAATATGGGATATGAGTTCAAGGGTATAGATGAATTTGAAAAATGAGGAGTGTCCCAAAGTGTAAAGAAAAGTTGACAAAAGGGACACTCATAAAGTGTAAAAAAAAATTGACAAAAAGGAGTGTCCCCAAGCGTAAAAGAAAGGAGAAAAGATGAGAAGAAAAGCAAGAAAATTGGATGAAATACTTGAAATTCCAGTTGAACTGAGTACAGATAATCCAAAGATTACTATTGTTGGGTTTGAGAGAGTGCTAATTGAAAATTACAGAGGGATTTTGGAGTATCAAGAATATTTTGTAAGACTTAATACATACATTGGAATTATTAATATTAATGGATTTAATTTGCAACTTGAAGAGATGACTACAGATGACTTATTGGTAACAGGGAAGATAGACAGTATAGATTTTGAAAGCACCACTGAAGAAGAGGAAAAATAGCTTAGTAAATAAACACGGGAGGGAGAATGTGTAAGAAATGACCTGTCCCCAAAACGAAACTTTTTTCGTCGTGAAACCTGTCCCAAAAACGAAGAAAATGTCGCCAAAAGGCCTGTCCCCAAAGCGACAAAAGGAGGAAAAGCATGGATGCAAATAGAATATTGCAATATATGAATGGATATGTAGATATAGTTATAGAAGGATATTATATAGAAAGATTTATAAATATATGTAACACCAAAAATATTCTTTTGTGGAATATCAAGAAGGAAAATTCTATTGTACTTCATGCAAGTGTTGAGGTAAAGGATTTTAAAAGTCTTAAGAGTATTTGTAAGAAGACTAAATGTAAAATGAAAATTGAGAAAAAGAAAGGTTTTCCTTTTTTGGTGAGAAAGTATAGAAAAAGAAAAATTTTCATAGGTCTTCTTCTATTTATAATAATCCTTATATTTGCATTGTCAAATTTTATATGGAATATTGAGATTGAGATTGAGGGAAATACGGATATATCTAAGGAAGAAATTTTGGAACTAGCATCAGAAGAAGGTTTATCAATAGGAAAGTTCAAGGGTCAAGTTGATACTAAACAGGTAATTAATAAAATTAGATTAGAAAGAGATGATGTGGCATGGGTTGGCATTGAAATTAGAGGTACAAATGCTGTTATACAAATTGTAGAGGCTGATGAAAAACCAGATATAGTTAATGAAGACGAGTATTGTAATATTGTAGCAGATAAAGATGGAATGATTACAAAAATAAGCGCTCAAAATGGTACCCCCCTAGTAAAGGAGGGAGATGTTGTAACAAAAGGAGATATAATAGTTGCAGGGTGGATGGAAGGTAAATATACTGGAACAAGGTATGTGCATGCACAGGGCGAGATTAAGGCAAAAGTTTGGTATACAAGTACTCAAAGAATTGATTTAAAAGAGACTCAAAAAGTAGAAACTGGAAATCAGGAAACTAAATATTCCGTAAAGTTAAATAATTTTCAAATAAATTTGCATAAAAGTGTTCCAAATTTTCAAAAATATGATACAATAGAGACGAGCAAAAAATTAAAACTATTTTCAGATTTCTATTTGCCTATAGAACTTATCGAATACACTTATAAAGAATATGAGGAAATAGTTGTTGTACATAGTTATGAAGAGGCAAAACAGATTGGAATTGATAAGGCTGCAGAAGATTTAAAAGATAAGTTACAAGACAAAGAAATCTTAGATAGACAAGTAAATGTAAAAACTGAAACTGATTATATAGAGGTAGAAGTTATATATGAGGTGGAAGAAAATATTGGTGTTGAACAAAAAACGAGCGAAGGGGACGGAGAATTTGTTCAAAATCTCAAACAAGAGTGACACACACCTAAAGTTATATTTCTACAATTATAAAAGTTAAGAACGACTATAGAATATAACAACTAATGAAAAACAAGAAAGGAATGATATGATGGAAGAAAGAAGTTTAAGAATTTATAATTCAGAAAAGACATTTTTCTCTAAAATTACAACGACTATAAGCAAATTGCTTATACCAACAAAAATTGGTTTAAATAGTATGATAATTTCCATGAAAAGAAACAACGTGCTTAAGGCATTCGAAAATTTAAATTCTACTGATAACCAAGAGAAAAAGGAAGCACTAACGAAAAAATTAGATGATACATATGCTTTGTATTTGGAAGCAATAGATAAGCATATAATGGATACAATTTACAAAAAGGTAAGAAATGATACTGCAAGTGAGTTTGAAAAAGAGGCATTATCACAGTATTACATGATTACACATTTGAAAGAGTCTAATTATACAGAGTATAAATATAGAAAACAAATTTACTTAATCGGATTAGATTATCAAACTGTATTGAATGATAAAGAAAAATTAGTAACAAGATACAAAAAGTTTTATGCTCATGAAACAGAAGTATTATATAAAGGATTGCTTAAACATTTTTCAATAAGAATAGCAGATAATATTACAGATGGTGAAAAACAAGAAATATATAATAAAATATTTAAAACTTTGGAAGAGTATATTTCAAACATTTTACCTATTAAATTTGAAATTGAGCAAAATGATACATATAAAGAAATACTTGATGAATTTGACAACTTCGATAGATTTACAGTTGGAAAATTAGACCAAAATGATGTTATAGAAAAGAATATGATTTTGCTAGGATTAAGTAGAAAATTATTTACACATAGCTTGCCACTAGTTGTAGCAGAGCAATGCTATATAAAACTACTTAAAGATGCAAGAAGTTTAATTGTAGATACAAAAATAGCAAGAAAACAAGAAAAGGCATATTCTCTACTAATAAATATAATAGAAGAATACAATGCAAAATTGTTAAGTACTAAGATTTATTGGGAAAAGCCAGCACAAAGGGAAGAGTATAAAAAATTCTGGGACAAATATAAAGAAATTGAAAAGATAAAAGATATAAATTATGACGAGTATATTAAACAAAAAGAAATATTATTCATTAGAAGTGACCTTGCAAAAGTATATACAAATGAAAACAAATATTATAAAATAATTAAATTCTATAAAAACAAATTAGTTGACTTAGGTGTGATGAGAAAGTTATACAATTCATATACATCAGAAGGAAATTATACTAAGGTTTCTCGTCAATGTTCAAAGGTGAAGAAAGAAGCGGTTTGAGTGTGCTGACTTTTTAAGATTTGTAGTATTCAGAGGTTAGGTATATATTTTTTAATCTTATTTAAAAAATATATACCTAACCTAGAAAAAAACTAAAAAAGGAAATAATATATGAAGGAAAATTGCGAAATTATTTACAAAAATTTAGAAAAGAATGAAAAATATGAAAGTACAATAAAGCAGGTTGTGGATGAGTGTTTTAAAACAGAAAATCTGGACAAAACAAATTTATATATGAGTATAACTTTGACAGAGCCAGAGGAAATAGAAAAGATAAATATGCAGTATAGAAATATTGATAGACCTACTGATGTACTTTCTTTTCCTATGTTTGAAAAAGAAGAGTTGGATGAATTTATAAAGAAAAATTCCAAAAATACAGATGTAAATGCACAAGGAGACATACTAGGAGATGTAGTAATTTCTATTCCAAGAGTGTATGAGCAAGCGGAAGAGTATGGACATAGTTTTGAAAGAGAATTAGCATATATGGTAGTTCATGGATTTTATCATCTAATGGGATATGATCACATGGAAGAGGACGACAAAAAAATAATGAGGCAAAAAGAAGAATATGTACTAGAAAATTTAGGAATAAAGAGAGAAAGCAGTCAGGAAGAAAGCAAAAAAGAACTAGAAAAAATAGAAGAAAATGAAAAAGAAGAAAAAAGTAATAGCAAAAGAACTTCAAACAGTGGAGTGCTAGATGCATGGAAACATGCAATAGA
>CAMOBD010000100.1 GCA_946578345.1 uncultured Clostridium sp. | reverse complement strand
GAGAGAGAGAGAGAGAGAGTAAAAGTCTAGAAAAAATAGACTTTATTAATAGTGCAAAAAATAAGATAGATACATACATAAAAAGGATAGGCTTTATAGAAGAAGTTTTAAGAAATAAGATAAGACTTTTTCAAGAGAGCCTGTCCTTTTTGTGTATGTATAAGCAAGGAAAAGAGCACATGACTTGATTAAATTCAATTATTTAGAATATAGAAAAATAGGAGGAATATAAGAAAATGAAAAAACAAAGTAATAGTAATTTGACTTTTAAGAAACAATTTGGTACTACAATATCAAAAGGAACAGAAGGAATAACCTTAGTAGCACTTGTCATCACTGTAATAATTATCATAATTTTATCAACAGTAGCAATAAGTTTTTTGTTTGGAGAAAATGGACTAATAACAAAAGCACAGCAAGCAAAATTAGAACAAGAAATAGCAACAGCAAGAGAAACATTAACAATGGTATTAGGGGATGCATTTGCTGAAAAAAAGATAAATCCAGCATATGACCAAAATGAATTCTTAGATAAATTTATAGAGGCAAGAGAGCCAAATGTATATTTAGATAAAGATGAAATAGGATTGGATGGACATATATTTGGATTAGATAGAAGTGTGCCAGAATTAGGAGAATACCAAGGAGAACTAACAGGACCAAGAATAAAAGAAATAAAGGTGTTAGAAGAAACAACAAATAGTGCAAGTATAGAAGTGATAACAGTAAATGCGGAAGGAGCAACATACACATACTCATATAAAAATGAGAATGAAGGAGAAGACCAGTGGAAGAAAGTAGAAACGGACAATAAAAGTAATACATGTACAATAAATGGACTAACACAAGGAGAGATATATAATATAAGAGTAGTAGTAACAACAAATGATGGAAGTGCAACAAGAGAAACGAATGTGTATTTAGGAGAAATACCAGAAGGAACAATAATATTCACAAATCAACAATGGGAAGGAGACGGGACAGCGACAGTAGCAATAAACACAATCGAAACGGAATATACATTACAATACCAAGTAGTAGGAGAAGGACAAATAGTAGATACAAACTGGACAACAGTAACACCAGGAGAAACAATAACAGGGTTACATCATGGAGAAACAGTATATGGAAGATTATTTGATGGAACAAATGAAAGTAAGGATTATGGAAGCGTGACAATAAAAGATGAAGAAAATCCAATAGTTAATGTAACGTCAGGAGGGATAACAACAAACAGCATAACAGTAAATGTAGTAGCAACAGATGGGCAAAGTGGAATGGTAGATAATGTAACATACACATATTATATAAAACAGTCAAGCCAAGATGATAGTAACTATACAGTTCCAGAAGGAGTAAACAATATAACGAATATAAACTACACATTTACAGGATTAACCCAAGGAACAAGCTATGATATAAAAGTAGAAGCAAATGGAGATAAAGCAGGAAATATTGGAATAGGAACAGTAACAAACTTAAACACTGGAACAGTAGGAGGAGCAGAAGGAGGATTAACTCAAGGAAATATAATAGCAAGTAGCCCAACATGGACAGAGGGAAAAGCAAGTATAACATTAACAACAAATACGGGATTACAAATACAATATCAAGTAGGTAGTACAACAGGAAATTGGACTACAATACAAAGTGGAGGACAAGTAACAGGAATAAATCATAATGACACAGTGTATGCAAGATTATGGGATGGAAACAATGCAGGAAGTGAAGCAAGCGTAACGATAAAGGATACAATAGCACCTAGCAAAGTAACAATAAATTCAAATGGAGCGGTCAGTGGAACATGGACTAACAGTGATGTTAGATTAGATTTAAGCTCTACAGACGCAGAGACTGGTATAGCTAAATACCAAATGACAGGGGATGATGGAGCAACATGGTATGATTGCTCAACACCATATGTGGTTTCGTCAGATTGGCAGTGCAGAGTAAAATTTAGAGCAATTGATAATGCTGGTAATGTAGGAGAGGTATCAGATAGTTTTGAAATAAAGATAGATAAAACTGGACCGGAAATAACTAATTATTGGTATGGTGAAGTGAATTTAGACACAGTGAGTTTGTATGTACAAGTGGCAGACAATGGAAGTGGAATAAATAGAGTAGAATGCCCAACAAGTACAGAAGAGGGAGGATATACTGATTGGATTTGGTTATCAACGGTATGGGATGCAAGTGCTAATGCATATAGAGCAGATATAAGAGCGTCAGATTTTAATAAATATAACACATACTATAGAACTCATGTATATGCATATGACAATTTAGGAAATAGTAATGCAATTGCTTTAGATGGGCAAGAAAAATATTTGAGCAAACCGTATGTATGGACTACGTACGTAAATAAAACTGCAGCAGCAAGTGTAACCCTTAGAGAACCATCATCAGAAGCAAGTCCAACAATATTAAATGTTGCATCATATGCAGACCAAGATATTGGAGCTCATATAATTTATAATGGTTACGTAGAAGCTGGTAGTGAAATAACAATGACATATATGACTAATAGAAGTAATAATTCATTTTATTTAGATTTTGTTCTTAATCATCAATACACATATGCAATAAGTAGGTCATACAACAATCAAATTAGGACATATACTACTACGGTACAAAATGCAATGAATAGCTTGGCTTTTGGATTGCACAAATCTGATTCAACGAGTACATCGATTTACGGTACTATGTATATTTATGATATATCTATAAATGGACAAAAAGTATTATAAAATAAGAACAGTTATCTATAAAAAGATAGCTGTTCTAATACCTATAATTCTTCTATCTCTTCTTTAGTTAAGCCAGTTACCTTAATTATTAAATTCAAATCTATCTTTTCTTCCTTCATTTTCTTAGCAATTTCTTTATTCCTTTCAGCTTTTCCTTCTGCAATACTCTGTGCAATAGTATAGTTATACTCCCATTCAGCATATCTTCTTTTAAAAGCCTCCCATCTTTCTGCCTCATTTCCACTCATTTCGTCTAAATCTTCTACAACTTTTTCAACTGACTTATTCTCTTCACTTACCATTTTTACCTTATCCTCCTCTCCAACAAATAGCCATAGCCATTGTTCTAGCTTTTTGCTGATTCCTGGATTTTTCTTGATAAATTTTGGCAATTCTATGTAATGGTATTCTATTCTATCAGTCAAGAGTTCCTGCTCTTTATTGTATCCAATGTCAACATATTTTTCTGGGTCAGTTTCTTCAAACTTTAAATGTGCTATGCTGTGGTAACTATTTCTATGTAAAATGTTTTTACCCAATAAAGTAATAGAAATAAATTTTCTAAGAGTAGTATACAATTCTTTTACACGTAAGTCTGTAGCAACTAACTTAGATAAATATGTAACATTTCTATTAACAATAGTGTAAGGATTATCAAGTTGCATTTCAATGTTAACAACAGTATCGTCATCAAGATAAGCGAGAATATCCAAAGTACTTTGTTTTTCATCACTGAAATTTTTTGGAATTTCAGGATTTTTGACCTCAATTTTATTAATTTTAATGTCAAGAATTGCCTCTAAAAGTTCTTTTAGTTCATGGCTATTTTCTGGCTTAGA
Source organism: uncultured Clostridium sp. (assembly GCA_946578345.1). Classification (GTDB taxonomy): domain Bacteria; phylum Bacillota; class Clostridia; order TANB77; family CAG-508; genus CALXVA01. The sequence goes on along the minus strand of CAMOBD010000100.1, from coordinate 813 downwards.
AAAAATTCTTTTAAAAACATAATCGTTTTTTAAATCCAATCTAGAATTAGATTTGATAAATTCAATAGCATCTTCTTCCATAAGCTATCCTCCATAATTTTAACAAAAAATTTGTTATATATCAATACTTTTAGGAATTAAACTTAAAAATTCATAAAACACATAATGGTAAAAAATACGAAAATAAAATACGTCGATAAAAAATGTTTGATAAAAATTCATTGATATGTAAAAGATAAAGTTAAATACTAAAAATATTGATTGAATTGAAATATTAACTAAAAATAATAGAAAAATACTTAGAAATCTTAAGAAATAATTAGCGTGAGATATAATTAAATTAAGATAAAATACGTTGAAATTAAATTATTTAAAGAAAAATAAATTCAATTACATATAACATAAATCAATATATATCATGAAAATGTATTGATGTCAAGAAAAACTCATCGACAAAATTCGACAAAACGTGCGAAAATGCTGATATATAGCATGTTTTTATAACTAAATAGGATCAAAAAATATTACAATAATATTACAGAAATATTACATTTATATTACATTTTACTAAAAGTATTGAAAAAGAAACACTAATAGTGTAAAATAAAATTACGCTATAAGAGTTTGAAAAATAATTGCGTTTTGGCGTTGTTAAACTTCGCTGCGAAAATCCTCGATGTACACAAAGTACACCTCCGGTTTTCTTGCTTGTTTGCCTAGCCAAAAGCACAATTCTTTTCCAAACTAAAAAATATAAATAAAGCTAAACAAAAGAAAGGTGAAACAAAATGAGAACGGCTGAAAGCCTTGTCG
>CAMOBD010000099.1 GCA_946578345.1 uncultured Clostridium sp. | reverse complement strand
AATAATTTTGCGAATGTTCTATTCCCATAAATACCTCCTTTACAAATTACTATTTTATATTATTCATTATAAAAATAATTTCTGTCTTTTAGACAGTTTATATTATCTTTAACCCAACTATTATTAGCAACCACTTTATTTATTTTCATTTCTATTTTCATAGATTGTGTTTCAATTTGCATTTCATTTTCTAATAATCCGTTTTTCATTTTGAAATTTGTTATATCATTCCATGCAATAAATAAACTATCAGCAATATTCCAATCTCCTTGAATTGGAAATAAATTTATTCCTTGTGCGTTAAAACCAAATAAATATGAAGTAGCTTGTTCAAATGCAAATACATTTGCTATTCCTGCTGGTAAAACCCACTTTATCTTTGATTTTGTATGTCCACATAGAATATTATTATCATAAGTATAATTGTATTTTTCTAACTCACTTTTTACTTTTTCTAAACTTAACATTACTTTTCCTCCATATATATTTTAATATCCTTTATTTATATTTTCGTTATCCACTAAAACTATAATATTTCTATCCTCATCTAAAATTACCATTCTATTAACACCTAAAGTTTCTGTATTAAAAGGATTCTCATAATCATATTCGAATCCGATACTATATACATTATTATCAGTATTTATATCAATACTAAATCTATATGTTTTTCTATGTTTTCCACTATCCCAATGAGTTTCTGTTCCGTTTTCTTGTACTTTAAAATTTGTAATATTTTCATTTGAAATATCTATAAGTTTATTTATTCCTTCATCTAAATTTGTTACATTTTTTATCATATCATTTGAGAAAATGCTTTTTATATTTTCATAATCTTTTGTTTTAATTTTATTCATTATGTCATTACAAAGAATCTGCGTGATTTTTTCATCTGTCATAAATAATTGTTCAATAGGATTATCGGATAAAATTATTTTTCCATCTTCCTGTCTTATTTCCGTATTTTCATTTATACTTAATTCACTAAATTTATGTATTAGATTATTTATTGCAAAGAAATCTATAACTACAAATAATATTGTTGCTATCAATAGTGTAATAAATGATTTTTTGAATTTCTTTTTAGTAGCTCTTATTATTCCAAATATTATTGTTAATATGAATAATACTATACTAATTAAAATAGCAATAATTGTTAATATTCCTGATACTCCAAATGTTAATATATCTACCATAAAAATACCTCTTATTCTAAAGTTCCAAATTATTTATTATTTTTACTATATCATCATAATCTGGTACATTTTCTTTAACTTTTCCATAATCATTTTCAAAATTTTTTAGTTTTTCTCTGCCTGATTCATCTACTCCATATCCTACATTTGTTCTTAAATCTAAATCTGTTCCATAGTCTAATAATAGCTGTAATGTTTCTGCTGCCTTATCGTTATTATAAAATCTTAAAGCAAGTAATCCGTTTTTATTCATATCTGATTCTTGATAATTTGGATCAGCACCATTTTCAAGCAATAATTTAGTTGCACCATAATATCCACATTCTGTAGTATAAGTAAGTGGTGTATTAACCCCTTGTGGTTCTTCATAAATTTGCACATCTGGATTTGCCCCATTTTTTAATAACAATTCTAATATAATCCATTCATCTTTTTCTTTGTTTTCATCTGGATTATATTTTATTGCATAATATATGGCTTTTGTTGTTTCGTTAGGATTCCAACCATTATTTAAGTATTGCTCTACTTTATTATAATCATAATCTTTTATAGCGATTAGTTCTTCTCCTTCTTCTTTTATCTGTTCTTGTCTTTGTATTTCATCATAATTCACAAAATTATTTATAATTTTATAATCTATAAATGCAAGAATAATTGTTAGAATTAGCAATACAATAAATGTTTTTGTGAATTTCTTTTTTACTAATCTTATTACTCCAAATACTATTGTTAATATTAGTAATGCAATAATTATTACATTAAATACTATAAATAAAATTCCTAATGTTCCTATTAAAGGAATAACTGTTAAAGCTGCCATAAACAATCCCCCATATAAATTACAATTTTATAATTCTACTAAACTTTTTTCAAAATCTTTAACATAGTTTCTTATCTTCTTTTACTAATTAGTTGCCAACATAATACCATAAAAAGCAAAAATATTCTATACTTATTTCTAAATATAGAATATTTTATAATTTTATTTTGCAAATAATACTTTTTCTGATTTATATTGTTTTATAATATGTGTAAATACTAAAGTTATATAAACTATTGTAGATATAGCCATTAATCCAATATTTAATAAATCTATTGTTCCATTGTTTATATCTGTAAATATCAATGTGAAGTTTAAGAATGGTACTATTGAAAGTATTGGTGTTGTTGTTATTCCCATCATAAATGCTATCATACCTGGAAAGAATGATATAAATGTTAATGGTGTTAAAGCACTTTGAGCTTCCTTAAATGTCTTTGATGTACTTGCGATTGCAATACATAAACCACTAATAAAGAATGAGTATGCAATTATTACTATTACTGCAAATAATATAGTTAGTGGAGAAAACATTACATCTACTCCTTCATAAATACTAAACATATTCTTTGTAATAACTAATGATATTATTGCTAAAACCAAACTAATTATTCCTGTAATAATTGATGATACTGTAACTCCTAAGAACTTACCTACAATTATATCTTTACTTCTTATTGGGAATGTAAGTAATGTTTCTAATGTTCCCCTTTCTCTTTCACCTGCTGTTGTATCTGTAGCTGGGTATGTTGCTGAAACAGTTATTGCCATCATTATAAATAAGAAAGCATAGTTTTTAATATAATTTGCAAAATAATTGTCTTGTTCTATAACATTTTCTTCGACTGTTATAATATTTAATACTTCATTTGGATTTATATTGTTTTCTTGTAAATAGCTTTGTTGTAAATATTGTTTATATGTATTAAAAAATGTATCCATTAAACTACTTGCAAATGTACTATTATCAGAACCGTCTGTATTTATAATGTATTTGCTGTCTTGTTTTGTTATATATAGGTTAATCTCACCATTATCATACTTTTGTTTTAATTCTTCATCTGTTCCATTTATAATTTCAATATTCATTTCTTCAGCAATGCTTTTTTCTGTTTCTGACATTTCATAAGCAAATCCTATTTTATTATATTCACTTACATCTTTACTTACTTGTGATTCAAATAAAGCTGACATTCCTATTACTAAAAGTGGTATAAATATTGGTATTACAAGCATCATTGCTAATGATTTCTTATCTCTAAATAATTCTCGTAATTCTTTTTTTAATATATTCCATAAATTATTCTTCATCTGAACCACCTCCTATCAATGTAAAAAATGAGTCTCTTAAATTTGTAGTATTTGTGTCTTTTTTTATTTCATCTGGAGTTCCAGTTTTTATAATTTTTCCTTTATTTATCATGATTACCCTATTACATATGTTTTCCGCTTCTTCCATGTAATGAGTAGAGTAAAGTATCGTTTTTCCTTTTTCTCTTTCTTCTTTTATGAAGTTTAATATAATTTGACTTGATATAATATCTAATCCTGTTGTTGCCTCATCTAAAATGTAATATTTAGGATTATGTACTAAACATCTTGCTAAATTTACTTTTTGAGTTTGACCTGTTGATAGGTTTGCAATTTTGTTATATAAAAATTGTTCCATTCCTAATACTTTTGTAATTTCTTTTATTCTTTTTTCACTATTTTCCTTATTTACTCCATATATATCACAACACATTTTTAGTAACTCATAAGTTGATAATGTATCATAGATCTTTGTATTTCCTGATAAATAAGCTATATTTTGCTTGATTTCAATTTCATTATCTTTATAATTCTTTCCATCAAAACTTATTTTTCCTGTTGTTGGTTCTAATATTCCTGCTATCATTCTTAATAGCGTTGTTTTTCCTGCTCCATTTGGACCTAATATTCCTATAATCTCTCCGTCATTTGCTTCAAAGGTGATGTCATTGTCTGCATAAAATTCTTCTTTTTCTTTTTTGTTTTTGTTTCTAACAAATTTCTTTGTTATATGCTCTACTGTAATCATCACTTTTCCCCTTCCTTTTATTTTTCTCACAGGTAATATTATTGCATATTTTTAGATAAAAAACAAGATATTCGACTAATTATATCAATGTATTAAAATAGACCAGTTTTAAAAACTGATCTATGAAAAATTATATTATTTTTTCGGCTAATTCATATTGTTTATTATATAGATATTTATTAGTTACAACTGTTGCTACTATATATAATATTCCTAATATTCCAATTCCTAAATATACATTTATGTCTTTTAATAAAAAGACTAATCCCACCATTATCGCAATATTGAGCATTGCAAGTAATACTGGAAAAACTAGATTTAGGTTTTGTTTTGCAACTGCATATTCAGAATCCCAGTTTAATTTTGGTCTTTTTAAA
>CAMOBD010000098.1 GCA_946578345.1 uncultured Clostridium sp. | reverse complement strand
AGTTTTAAGAACATTGGGGGAAAGACTTACTTATCTTCGTAATTTAGAAGCAAGAAAGCAAGAAGTGAAAACTTCTATTGAAAATCAAGGAAAGCTAACAGAAGAAATTGTGAAATCTTTAGAAGAAGCTACTACTTTAGCAGAAGTAGAAGATATTTATAGGCCATATAAGCAAAAAAAGAAAACAAGGGCAACAGTGGCAAAAGCAAAAGGATTAGAACCACTAGCAAATATTATTTTAACACAAACAGAGAAAACACCAATTGCAGAAATTGCAGAACAATATATTAATATAGATAGCTTATCAGAAGAGGATAAGAAAAATAAAGATAAAGTAGTTGCAACTGCAGAAGATGCTATTCAAGGGGCATTAGATATTATTGCAGAAATTATATCAGACAATCCAAAATATCGTAAACAAATTAAAAGAATTTGTTATAGAGAAGGCATTATCTCTACAAAAGCAACAAAACCAGAAGAAAAAACAGCGTATCAAATGTATTATGATTTTAATGAAAAAGTAAATCATTTGCCAAGCCACCGTATTTTAGCAATCAATCGTGGAGAAAAAGAAGAATATTTAAAGGTGAAATTAGAAAAGCCAGAAGATAAAATATTAGATTTCATTGCAAGAGATATGATAAAAGGAAATACGCAATTTACCTCTATGTTACAAACTACAATTGATGATAGCTGGAAAAGACTGATAGAACCTTCAATTGATAGAGAAATTCGTTCAGATTTAACAGAAAAAGCAGAAGAACAAGCTATTAAAGTATTTGGTAAAAATGCCAAACCATTACTTCTTGCACCACCATTAAAAGGAATGACAGTAATGGGATTTGACCCTGCTTACCGTACTGGTTGCAAAATTGCAGTAATTGACGAAACAGGAAGGCTATTAGCAACTACTACCGTGTATCCAACAGAGCCACAAAATGATATAGAAGGTGCAAAAAAGGTATTAAAAGAACTAATTGATAAATATGATGTAGATATTATTGCTATTGGAAATGGTACTGCTTCTCGTGAGTCTGAAAGCTTTGTATCTGATATGTTAAAAGAATTAGATAAAAAAGTATATTATGCCATTGTTAGTGAAGCTGGAGCTTCTGTTTATTCTGCCTCAAAACTTGCAACAGAAGAATATCCAGATATTAATGTTTCTTTAAGAGGAGCTATTTCTATCGCAAGAAGATTGCAAGACCCACTTGCAGAACTAGTAAAAATAGATCCAAAAGCAATAGGAGTAGGGCAATACCAACATGATGTTGACCAAAACAAGCTAACAGAAAGCCTAACAGGTGTGGTAGAAGATGCTGTAAATGAAGTAGGTGTTGATGTAAACACAGCAACCCCATCCTTACTTTCTTATGTGGCAGGAATTAATAAAACCATTGCTAATAATATTGTAAAATATCGTGATGAAAATGGAAAACTAAAAGAAAGAAAAGAATTATTAAAAGTAGCAAAACTAGGAAAAGCAGCATTTGAACAATGTGCCGGATTTATTAGAATTCCAGGAGGAAGCAATCCACTAGAAATTACAGCAGTTCACCCAGAAAGTTATGAAATTGCAGAGAATTTATTAAAACAAATAGGGTATGATAAGAAAGATTTATTAGATAAGGATAAATTAAAAGAAATAAAAGAAAAATTAGCAACCGTAAAAATACCAGAAACAGCAAGCAAGTTAAATGTAGGAGAAATGACATTAAAAGATATTATTGAAGAACTTTCAAAACCAGGTAGAGACCCAAGAGACGAAATGCCAAAACAAATTTTAAGGGCAGATGTATTAAAATTTGAAGATTTAAAAGAAGGAATGGTATTAACAGGAACTGTAAGAAATGTAACAGATTTTGGAGCATTTGTCGACATTGGAGTAAAACACGATGGACTAGTACATATTTCACAATTAAGTAATAGTTTTGTCAAAAATCCATCTGATGTAGTTTCAGTAGGAGATATTGTAAAAGTAAAAGTCATTGGAATAGACGAAGAAAGACAAAAAGTACAGTTGTCTATGAAGGATGTATGAATGCAGTCTATTTTAATATAAAGATGAGAAGCGGAGAGAACGAAAATGCTAGTATTATGTATCATTTAAGGATTGAGGCAATACCGAGAATATATAAGGATAATCCTTCCATGATAAACAATTTTATAGAAATGTATTCTGAATAATTAAGACTAATGGAAAGAAGCGTTGATAAACCATATTTTGCAAGACTAGATTTTGCTAGAAATGAAAGAACAAACGTAGAACAATTATATATTAGCAAAATTTCCAACAATGGATATGTTTTAAAAAATTAATAATAAATATTAGAAAAGGTGATAAAAATGACAAATAAAGAGTTAGCGAATTTAATGTTTCCAAATGTGGTAAAAACAATAGAAGATTATGAAAAGGAATATCCTAAAAGGGATTTACCAGAAGGGGCTGTTATATCTAGATATGCTCCGAGTCCAACTGGATTTGTACATATGGGAAATATGTTATCATGTTTTATAGAAAATAAATTACCACAACAAACAAATGGAGTATTTTATTTAAGAATAGAAGATACAGATCAAAAAAGGGAAGTAGAAGGTGGAATAGATAGTATTGTTAATGCAATAAATATGCTAGGATTAAAATACAATGAAGGAGTATTGTCTAATGATAAACAAAGTGGAGATTATGGGCCATATATTCAAAGTGAAAGAAAAGAAATATATGATACATTTATAAAATATTTAATTGAACAAGGAATGGCATATCCATGTTTTTGTGATGCCACAGAACTAGAAGAAATTAGAAATAAACAAAAAGAAACAAAAGATAGAATTGGATATTATGGACAATATGCAAAATGTAGACAATTAAACAATGAAGAAAGAGCAAGAAAAATTAAAGAAGGAATACCTTACACAATTAGATTGAAATCAACAGGAGATTATAACAAGAAGATCCAATTTAAAGATTTAGTTAAAGGAAAAGTAACCTTTCCAGAAAATGATCAAGATATTGTACTTATAAAAAGCAATGGAATACCTGTATATCATTTTGCACATGTTGTTGATGACCACCTTATGAGAACAACACATGTATTAAGAGGAGAAGACTGGTTATCATCAGTTCCAGTTCATATTGAATTATTTAATAAATTTGGATTTGAATTACCTAAATATGCACACCTCGGATTAATAATGATAGTTGATTCAAATGGAGTAAAGAGAAAAATAAGTAAAAGGAAAGACACAGACTTTACAGTTGAAAGCTATCATAGAAGGGGGTATCCTGCAGTTGCATTACAGGAATATTTAATGACAATAGCAAATACTAATTTTGAAGCATGGAGAATTGGGCATCCAGATGCTCCACTAGATGAGTTTGAATTTTCATTCTCTAAAGTAGGAAGTAGTCCATTATTTGATACAGCTAAATTAATAAATATTTCTAAAAATTGTATTTCAAAAATGACAGCAATTGACTTATATAAAAATTTGACTGAATGGGCGGAAAAATATGATGCTGAATTTTATAAATTATTAGTAAATAATAAAGATTATGCTATTTTGGTTTTAAATATAGAAAGAGGTAAAAAGAAACCAAGAAAAGATTTTGCCAATTATGGTGATGTAAAAAGACTAAATTGGTATATGTTTAAAGATCTATATGATTCTAAAGAAAAAATATATGAATGGCAAAAAATTACAGACATTTCAGAAATTAAAATGATTTTAAATGATTATATTAATAATTATTATGAAGTTGAAGATGATAAAGATATTTGGTTTAATAAAATGAAAGAGGTTGCTGAAAAATATGGATATGCTGGAAGTATGAAAGAGTATAAAGAAAATCCTCAAAAATATAAAGGAAATATTACTGATATAGCAACCGTAATAAGAGTAGGTGTTACAACATCTTCTATGACTCCAGATTTATATGAAATATTAAAAATTTTAGGAAAAGAAGAATTAAAAGTTAGGATTAATAATATTAAATAGTTGACAAAATAGATAAAATTAGCATATAATAAATATGCTAAATCTTTATAATTCATAGAATTATAAAAAAGAGGGACAGTCCATTTAGGGCACCCTCTTTTTTTGTGTATTTAATGTTATTGGCTGTCAAAAATTTCCGTTCCAATTGACATGAAAAAAGTTAAAAAAAGAGGATTCCCTTAAGCAGGGAAATCCTCTTGAATTTTCTTTATTTCATCATAATGATTATTTAAAATATCTAAAAATACTTTTGCTATTTCTGGGTCAAATTGTGTACCAGAACAATCTGCAATTTCTTCTTTTACAACATCTAAAGGTAAGGCATTACGATATGTTCTTTTGGATGTCATAGCATCAAAAGTATCTGCAACAGCTGTAATTCTTGCTAAATATGGGATTCCTTCTCCTTTTAATTTACCAGGATATCCTTTTCCATCAAAACGTTCATGATGATGTTTTA
>CAMOBD010000097.1 GCA_946578345.1 uncultured Clostridium sp. | reverse complement strand
GTGGTCAGTTACTTGACCTATTTTTTATAACATCTTTTGTAAATCTTCAATTAGATTTTTAATATCTTCTTTACTTAATTTTGATATTTTTTTCTTTATTTTGGTCAATTCTAATTTACTATCTTGGCTTAATTCTTCTCCAAATTGTTCTTCATAAAGTTCTGTAGCTTTTTGCATTGTTCCTCTAAATAGCAAATTCACATTTAAAGTATAAATATTTTTCTTGTTTGGTTTTTTAAATATGTATTGATTTTTTAATAAATATCTTCTATCAGAATAAAATCTTGTTTTGTTTTGTTCTCCGTAACTTTCAATAAATGTATTATCGAAAGATAATTCGTTATTCCAATTCATATTGTCAATAAAATATGGTAACATTGTATTTATTGCTCTTGTTTTATGCTGTCTCGCAAGTTTTATTATTTCTTCAGGACTTGATATTCCAAAAGTACCCTTAACCCTTTTCTTTTCAGAATTATAAGTTGTTTCAGTAGACAGAATCTCTCCAGTTTCTTGATCTACTGATTGAGTAACTTTTGTTATTCCTTTCTTTTGATATTTTTGTAATTGTTCTTTTTCTTCTTCTGGAAGGCTGTTTTGAGTTCTTTTTATTTCTTCGTTCATTTCGTATTACTCCTTTGTAAGTTAATTTCATTTGTGAAAACAAAAAATACTACCATCTTGCTTTTTTAAGCATTGGTAGTATTGATAATTTTAATACGAAATTTCAATTTACCTCTTGACATATCCTATGATAATATCTTATAATTATCTTATAGTAAGACTTATTTTGAAAGCTTATATTATACTATAAGTCTTACAGAATATGTCTTGCTCTGGATCAGCAAGGCATTATTTTTTATTCTCTTTTCAATGTTAGTCTAATTATATAATTACTAAAAACGGATGTCAATAAATTTTGACGTTTTTTTTATTTTTAATGATAAATTACTCGCTTTAAATACAAAAATCGGTCTAAAGGCATTTTAAAGAGAAATAAACACAATTAAAAGGAGCAGATAAATGTCTGCTCCTTTGCACAAATTGTAATTTGTCGAAATGATTATAGCATAAAAGTAAGTAATTTTCAAAACTTTAATTACTTACTTTTAATTTTAACCTAATTGTTTGGTATATATGGTTCTGTTTTGTTTTCATTGCTTGTCATCTTATCTGTTTCTATTTCTTTAGTAACATATCCATTTACTGTATTTTCTGTCATCACAATTTTATCATCTTTTAAATTACTTTCTTCATCTATTGTATTGTTTTCTTCTTTATTTACATATACAATTTCATATCCATCATAGTTTTCTATAATGTAATCCAAAAATCTATCTATTTTTTCTTTTCCTATATAAAATGCCTTTTGACTACCAAGAATATTAGTTAATAAATATCCATTGTCTGTTAATGATATTCCCTCATAGTTATTACCTAAAACAGAATTATCCACATCTATAGTAATTTCTCTATTTATATATTCAGGTATATATTTATTCAAATCTTTGTCATTATATACATTTTCTAAACTTACATCATCAAACAATAATTCCCATATTTTAGCATTATCAATTTCATAAAATTCAACATTAGTATATTTGCCATCTTTTCTTTCTTGCTCCCCTTTATAATAGTTATAATGTACTGTGGAAAAATAAATATTATTATGCAAATTCAAATCTTCTATAATTTGTTTAAGTGTTAAAGGTTTATAATTATTATTTTGATATACATAATAATTATTGTCATTTTCAAATTTTATTGCTATTACACATTCTTTAGATACTCCGTCTATTAAATATACATCTCCATTTATTTTCTTATATGTATTTGTATCAGAATCATATCCTGTTAAAATTGCTTCTCCTAATTTTTCAGAAATTTTATTACTTTCAACTTTAGTTGTTCTACTAAAATATTTATTGCTATTAAATTCAATTTCATCATACTGTTTGTTAATTGGCTTTTCGTTCCAATGTTGTTCTGTTGCTATACTATCACTGTACTTTAAATCAGAAGAAACTTCTTTTAATATCCATTGTTTATCTTTTTCATTAGTATCAATCGGATTTTTATGTTCTTTAAGATTAAAACCTACAATAGTTATAAGTACAATACATATTGGTATTAAAGCATATCCTATTTTAATTTTTTTCATAATACTCACCATATTATTGGTTCTTATTCGATTTTTTTCTTTTATGCGATTATCTTCAATTAAATATTTATCATCAATCTCTCCAATGGCTTTTAATAAATCTTTGTTATTCATATAAACCACCTTCTTTCAGATAATTTTTTAATTGCTTTCTAATTCTTAATAAAATTGCTTTTGCATTACTTTCACTTATTTCATTTTTCAAAGAGATTTCCTTAATCGAATATAAATACCAATACCTTTCTAAAAAAATTTTTCTTTTATCTGTCGATAACACTGATAAGAAATTATTAAGTGCATTTATCAATTCATTATTGTCAAATTCTTTTTCTACATTGTTAGAAGAAATACATTCATTTAATTCTTCAAGAGCAATTTCTAATGTATAATTTCGTTTTTTTGATTTCTTTTTTTCATATTGGTTAATAGCTAAATTTCTAGTAATTTTTCCAATATATGCCTTTAATATATTTGGTCTTTGTGGAGGAATACTATTCCAAGTTTTCAAATATGTATCATTAACACATTCTTTAGATTCTTCTTCATTTTGCAATATGTTAAATGAAATTTTATTACAATATCTTCCGTATTTTTTATCTGTTTCATATATTGCTTTTTCTTGCCTTTTCCAATATAAATTTATTATTTCTTCATCTTCCATAATTTCCTCCTTTCTATATATAAAGACAGAATTTTTTTTAATTGGTTACACTTTTTTTAATTTTTTAGAAAAAATGAGCAAGATTTTAACTTGCTCTTACATTTTATAGTAAATATATTTAATTTAAGTTACAAATTACTATTTGTGCTTTTATTCAACATAAGTCGACACATAACATTATATCACAATTCTAAATCTATGTCATCCTTTTGTCTTTCTTGCTTTTTATAATAATCATTATCTTTTATGATTAAGTTATGAGTTCTTTTATTTTCTTCTATTTCAATTTGATTCTTTCGTTCTATATGAAGAAAATCTTGTAAATGTATTAGATTTTCAATTCTTTCTAACAAGTGATATATTTTATTTTTTAGAAAGTCAATTACTCTTGGTTTCTCTCTTGTTTGAGTTTCATTTTCATAAGTAGATATAATATTTTCTTGTACTGGTCTAAAAATATAATCAGTTTCTTGTAAAAAGTTAATATCTTCATTTATATCATTATGCTTTCGTACTTCATTTTTAACTCTGTCTTTGTATATAGATTGCATTTCTTTAACAAAAGTGTTTACTTTACCTTTATTTTCTTCATACTTACTTGTTACAAAACTTGTTATATTATAATCTTCTTTAAATCTTTTTAATGTTTCTCCTTTTTCACATTCAAACATATAATCTCCAGCTTTACAAACATCTTTAATTGTTCCTTTTAAATTATTGTTTTGCCTAATATATTCTTCTTTAGGATTGTTTTTTCCTATATGCTTTTCTGCAAGTTCTTTATTTTGCTGATCCATTTCAAAAGACCAATCTATTCCTAGTTTTTCTTTCAAAAAAAATTGCTTACAATCATATATAAATTTTTGACTTTTGAAATAATCATTCTTGTCTGAAAAATATCTTATTGTCCTTTTCTGTAAAACTGTTCCTTTTTTTACTACTTTTACTGCATCTTCCTTTTTACATTTATTCCCCTTACTATCGTAATAATATGTTCTAGTTGCTTTCCTTTCTTCTGTAATTTGAGGCTCTTTTAGCTTTTCTCTTTCCGAAAAAATTAAATGACAATGTCTGTTTATTATTCCTTTTTTATTGTTCTGATGTATTGCACAAGTACACTCTACATTATATTTCTTCTTAAAATCTTTGCATATTTCTTCTGCTGTTATACTAGAGTTTTGAGGTATTCCTATTATTAACTCTCTAGCCTCACAACATTTTCCTCCAGCTTTTACTTCTCTATGCCTTTCTTGATTCTCTTTAGCTAACATCTTCCAAAACACATCATCAGTTGTATTGTAATAATCTACTATATTCTCTTGTCTTTTCTTATCTGTTACATAATTTATTCTACCTTTCACATTAGTTAATTTCCTGCTATCTAAATACCCACTCATTTTTCTTTATCCTCCTTTCTAAAAATTTTTCATTATTCTGTTTCACTAAAATTTATCTTTTTTTACTGCCTAATATTATATCATACTTTGCTACTTTTGTAAAGTAGCGAAAAATCACCCATAGAACATTTGCTACGCAAATGCACTATGGATTTTTCGTTGGGGATACCCCAAACCCCAAGTAGCATATTTATAAAATAACTATGCCACACAATACCCATTTTATAAAATAGGTATTGCAGGGGCTATCTCGCCCCTACGAAAATACTTATATGTATTTTCTACCCCAAACTACCGCATTCCATTGCTAATATAAAATTAGCAATTTCATTTGGTTTTACAAGGGCTTTGCCCTCTTGCTACGCAATTCACCCAGAGTTTTCTTCTCCAGGAATTG
>CAMOBD010000096.1 GCA_946578345.1 uncultured Clostridium sp. | reverse complement strand
AGTCGATATTTAAGAGAATAACAAAAAAATAATTATGTTTTCAAATAAAACATAATTATTTTTTTGTAGTATAAGTTAGGTGTGTCCCTCTTGTTGCAAAAATGAAACAAATGCTCCGTCCCCTTTGTTTCAATTTTCTTCAATAGTTACGCTATTTCCGTTAGCTTCAACTTCGCTATTTGCGTCTACTATTTGATTTCTTTTTGGTCTTCTTTTATCATTTTTGAACATTTCTGCTGCTGCTCCTAAACTTGATAGGGCAGATGTTGCTTCAAATGGAATGAATACTTTGTTTGCTTCTCCATTTGCTACTTCTTTTAATGCTTCTAATGATTTTAATTGTACTAATTTTTCATCTGGGTTTGCTTTCATGATTGCATCATATACCATATGTACTTCTTCAGCTTTTGCTTCAGCTACTTTCTTAATTGCTTCAGCTTCACCAGTAGCTCTTCTTATTCTTGCTTCTCTATCTGCTTCTGCTTCTAGAATAGCTGCTTCTTTTTTACCTTCAGCAAGTGTGATTGCAGATTGTCTTTCACCTTCTGCTTGAAGGATTAAAGCTCTTTTATTTCTTTCTGCATTCATTTGTTTTTCCATTGCGTCGCGTATGTCTGCTGGTGGTGTAATGTCTTTAATTTCAACTCTGTCTATTTTGCATCCCCATTGGTCTGTTGCTTCATCAAGTAATACTCTTAATTTATCATTAATTGCATCACGTGAACTAAATGTTGAGTCTAAGTCCATTTTACCAACTATATCACGGATTGTTGTAATTGCTAGATATTCTATACCTTTCTTTAAACTTTGAATTTCGTATACTGCTTTTGCTGGGTCTGTTACTTTATAGAACACAACTGTGTCTATTGTAATTGTAACATTATCCTTTGTGATAACACCTTGTGGCGGAATGTCCATTGTTTGTTGTTTTAAGCTTACTATGCTACGTACATGGTCAAAAAATGGAACGATTATTGTAAGACCAGCATCTGCTATTTTATAGAATTTACCAAGTCTTTCAATAATATAAACTTCTGATTGTTTTACAATTCTGATTGTCTTAAATGCAATAATTAGTATAATTACTAATAATACGATTAAAAACCACATAAAAATATCCTCCTAATATTTATTTACTGTATACTCATAGTTATAATTAGGCAATGAGCAAGCCTTTATGTAAAAAATTAAAATCTTAATAATATGTTGTGAATTACTCAGAAACAGTAGCTGTAGTATTTTCAGAGATTTTTTTAACAACTGCCTTTACACCGTCTATCTCAACAATTTCAACTTCTGTGTCTTTTGCAATATCTTCATCATCTGCAGATTTTGCAGACCACACATCTCCATCGATTTTTATTTGTCCACTGCCTTCTATATTATTTATGTTAGAAATGACAATTCCTTTTTTACCTATTATAGAATAGGCATTTGTTTTAACTTCTTTAGGAATTTTTATAAATTTGTTTACAAGTGGCCTTGTGAAAATCAATAGTAATGTTGATGTTATGACAAATACCAATACTTGAATTAGTATGCTGTCTGTTAAGAAACTTGTTACCATTGCAAGCAAAGCTCCAATACCAAGCCAAAAAACTAAAAAGCCAATTGTTGCCATTTCAATTATAAAGAATATTCCTGCAGCGATTAGCCAAAATATCCACATAATCTTTCATTCCTTAATTATAGATTTAAGTTTTTAAGGAAAACCTATAAACCTTCTTTAGAATTTTATTTTAAGAATTATAATATTATGATATAAAAACTCTAACAATATATATTATACTATAAAACAAACAAAAAGAAAATAGGAATATGCAAAATTTTGTAAAATCTTGATAATAATGCAATATTGATGTAAAATATACGCAAATGAAATGGAGGAGACTATGAAATTAGTAATTCAAAGAGTTAGAAATGCAAAGGTAGATGTAGATGGAAAGACAGTAGGTAGTATAGAGAAAGGATTTTTAGTGTTACTTGGGGTTACTCATACAGATACAAAGGAAACCGCAGATTATTTAGTTAAGAAATTGTGCAAACTTAGAGTGTTTGAAGATGAAAATGGAAAAATGAATTTAAGCATAAAGGATGTAAGAGGACAGCTCCTTATAGTATCACAATTTACACTATATGCAGATTGTTCTGGAGGAAATAGACCCTCTTTTGTGAATGCTGCAAAACCTGATTTGGCAAATGAATTGTACGAATACTTTTGTGAAAAGTGCAAAGAAGAACAAATAGAGGTACAAAAGGGAATCTTTGGAGCAGATATGAAAGTTAGTCTTTTAAATGATGGACCAGTGACTATTATACTTGAAAAATAAACTTTGACAAAAGGGACACTCCTAAACGTCAAAAAAATTTGACGTTGGGGACAGACCTCACCTCAACACAAGTTATATAGCAAGTTGTATCGTAGGAGTGTCCCTAAGTGTCAAAAAACTTTGACAAAAAAGAGTGTCCCTAAGTGTAAAGAAAGGATGAAATAGATGAGTAGAAAAATTTGGAAAGCAGGAACATTCATATATCCACTACCAGCAGTTATGGTATCATGTGGAACTATGGAAAAATCAAATATAATGACAGTGGCATGGACAGGTATTTTAAATACAAATCCAGCTATGTGCTATATCTCAGTAAGACCAGAGAGGTATTCATATAATTTGATTAAGGAGCAAGGTGAGTTTGTAATAAACTTAACCAATGAAAGGCTAGCTTATGCAACAGATTGGTGTGGAGTAAAAACAGGTGCTAAAGTAGATAAGTTTAAAGAAATGCACCTTACTAAGGAAAAGGCGGAGTTTGTAAAATGCCCAATTATAAAAGAAAGCCCTGTGGCAATAGAATGCAAAGTAAAGGAGATAAAAGAGCTTGGTAGTCATCATATGTTTGTTGCAGAAGTGCTATCAATAGATGCAGATGAGCAATACATAGATGAAAAAGGTGCTTTTGATATTTCTAAATGTAATTTAATAGCATATTCAAATGGTCATTATTATAGTATGGGAAGAAAGATAGGAAGATTTGGATTTTCAGTGCAAAAGAAAAAGAAGAGAAAATAGCCAGTTTCAAATTATAGATTAAATATTGTAGTGTCTCTCTTTTAATATATAACAATAAATATTGGTAACAGTAAGAAAATAGTTTACATAATTCGAACAATAATATTGACTTTGTTGCCGGATTGATGTATACTTATCCCGTAAGTTTATTCACTTTTTGGACGCTCAATTGAGCAGAAAGGAAAAAACTATGGAAATGAATGCAATGGAAAGACTAAACCAAATTGTACATGAAAGGGGGCCTTTACTTGCAGGACTTGATCCAGACCCTGAAAAGATCGGTGTTTTACTAGAGAAAAGCGTCGATACATGGACGGACAAGAACATTATCACTTTGGGGTATGCGGAGAGCTATCTAAGAAGCCTTAGCCCTGTGGTTGGGGCGGTGAAAATCAACAGCGCTTTTTTTGAAGCGTGGCGTGGAACTGATGCTTTCTTCGATGTAGCTAAAATGGCAAAGCAAATGGGATATTTTGTTATTGCTGATGTCAAGAGAGCAGACATTGGTAATACATCCCAGCAGTATGCTAAGGCATTCCTTGGCGAAAGCTCTCCTGTTGATGCAATGACTGTCAATCCATATTTTGGTACGGATGGAATAAGGCCATTCTTGGATATGGCTAAGGCAAACGGAAAGGGCATTTTTGTCCTTGTAAAAACGTCTAATCCATCTTCAGCAGAAATCCAAAATTTGGTTTTACAAGATGGTAGGAAGCTTTACGAAAGAGTTGCCGAGCTGACCAGAGAATGGGGAGAGCATACAAGTGAAGGCAACGAAAAGTACAACTTGGTTGGTGCGGTTGTAGGTGCAACACATCCAACGGAAGCGGCAGAGCTTAGAAAGCTCATGCCAAACACTTTCTTCCTTGTGCCTGGTTATGGTGCACAAGGAGCAACAGCACAAGACATCGTTGTTAATTTTGACAATGATGGCGGAGGAGCGATTGTAAACTCTTCGAGAGGTTTGATGTTTGCTTGCAACAGTAAGCGTTGGGAAAAAATATATTCCAAAGACAACTGGGCACAAGCAAGCTTTGCAGAGGCCGAAAGAGCTCAAAAAGAGCTTAAAGAGGCAGTTGCAAACCATTTAGCAAA
Source organism: uncultured Clostridium sp. (assembly GCA_946578345.1). Classification (GTDB taxonomy): domain Bacteria; phylum Bacillota; class Clostridia; order TANB77; family CAG-508; genus CALXVA01. Next base: position 566 of record CAMOBD010000096.1, on the reverse strand, counting down.
ATAATTTCCATGTAAGAGGGCTACCTATTTTATGGGTAGCCCTCTTGTACAAATATTACAAATATATTACAGAATTATTACAATTATATTACATTTGGATAAAAGTATTGAAAAACAAACACTGATAGTATAAAATAAAAATATGCTATTAGTGTTTTTAGGTTTGAAAAAATATAATTGTGTTTTTGAAGATGTTTTACCAGATAGCATATAAAATGAATAACGTGAAGTATAATCTGAGGAGAGATACAAAATGATAAAAAATGTAACAAATGAAACCATTGAGACTGTAAGAGAGAGAGAGAGAGAGAGTAATTTTAACAAAATTATGTTTTGTTAATCATGCTCAAAAATCAAATAAAGTAAATATTAAAGAAAGAGAGATAGGCTATGAGGATAGTGCAATGAGCTATGTGTGGTAGCCTATCCTTTTATAGGTAAAATGTGCAATCAAAAACAATTGCAAAAAAGAAAACTGCGAAATAAAAAAGTTAGAAAAGGAATAGAACACTAAGTGAAAATAAGATAGAGAAAACATAAAAATTAAAATGTATAAAAGCATTAAG
>CAMOBD010000095.1 GCA_946578345.1 uncultured Clostridium sp. | reverse complement strand
CTCTTTATTAATAAGTCGCATTGTTTCCAATCACTTTCCTTTTCTAATAAAAAAAGTCCCTTTCCAGATGCTCCATAAGGTTCTTTTATTACTATTTTTTTTAAACAATTCCTCTCATAGTTTCTTTTTAAAAATCGCTCTAGTTGATCTACAGAACAGCATATTTTACCATACGGTAGAGGTAATGCTAATTTTTCCCCAATTTTTCTGGCTATTATTTTACTGTTTAATTTATATGTAAGCGCCGAGTTTGGAGTTACTAATTCGCATCCTGTTTTAAGGGAAATCATCTCTTCTTTTTCTGTGGTTATATACGGGACTAATTTGACTTTATTGTTGCTATTTTCATTAATTTTTCTTAAATAAGTTATTATCATTCCATCTTCCAAAATATCCTCAGAGATATTTCCGGTATTATTAGATGGAATAAGAATTTGAATGTTATTAATACTCAAGGTTTTCAATCCATCTTTGACTATTTGCGGTGGGTTCTTTCTCAGAATTACTACATCATTTGACTTCGCTAAAAAAAGACATAATTGCTCCGTATCTCGTATTATTTCTTTTTGATCTGGAGATGTTTTAATTTGTGGAATAAACGTTTCATCATTCCATGACTCTTCAATACCAATATTCATCCAAAATACATATGTAAACTCATCTTGCAAGATCCATTTATTTTCTTTCTCAGTCATCAATCCATTATCCTCAATACATAGTCTGAAATTTTTTTGATTGTATCAAAATTCTCGAATACCAGATCTTCATCCGGAATTTCTATATTAAATATTGACTCTATTTCCAATATCATCATAACCATATTTATCGAATCAAGTCCAAATTCCATCAAATTATCATTTATGTCAATATTATCATTTTCAATTTCAAAACTTTTTCTTACTTCATCTCGTATAAGTCGATATAATTCTTCTCTATTCATAATCATGCTCCTCATATAATCAAATGTTCTGGTTGCAAATTCAATTTTTTTATCTTTCATATTTCATTGAACAAGCTACATCCATGAATATTTCGATGTATCAGGTACTAAAATAGTGGTTACATGGTGCGCGAAATAAAACGTCTTCATTTCTGCTCTACATTGCCTTATGTATGCCCATCTCTCTATGGCATCTAACCTCCTATGTCCGCCAGGATCATCTCTGTCTCCAGAATTCCTCACTTCCTTCGTTCTGCCTATCCATAACCAAAGTGTCAGCTAAGCTCCTAATATAATTTCAAAAAATCATCAAAATTACTTCTCCGACGAATTATTTCATGTTCTCCATTTTCTCTTAATAGTACTTCTGCAGGATACTCATGTGATAAGAAATCTTTCGATGCAGCTGTGTATCCGTACGCACCAGCATTATGTATAATTATATAATCACCTTCTTTTAGGCACTTAGGAATCAATATATTTTGTGCGAGATAATCTGTAGTTGTGCACAATGGTCCCACAATATCGGCATATATCATTTCTCCCGTATCATTTGAATATGTAATTTGGGGATTACTTCTTAAAAATCTACCGTTTGTATAGGAAGATGGACCATTATTTGTGCCACCATCCACAATTAAAAACTTTTTTCCTCTGGATTCTTTAATATATAATACTTTTGTAACATAAATACCACTTTCAGCCACTAAAAACCTTCCGCTTTCCAGAAAGATTTGGCACTTTTCTCCAAAATTATACTCTTCAACAATATTATATAGTTGTAATTTCAATTCATCAATGTCAATCTTGATTCCCTTATTCTTATAATCTATTCCAAACCCTCCTCCTAAGTCTATGTACTCACATTGCAACACATTTGTTTCTTCTAATTTTTTTGCTATCTTCAGAGTCACTTTAAAATTTTCAACAATACTCCGATGATCCAATGATTGCGTTCCACTATAACAATGTATGCCTTTCAATTGTATTTTTTCTAAATTGCTTATTCCTTTAATAACATCTTCAAGAATCTCCTCGTCTATACCAAACTGTTTTGCACTCCCCCCCATTTTTATGGCTGCGTTCAAAGCGCAATTACTTGGATTTACACGAATAAGAGTATTGACTATTTTCCCTTGTTTTTCTGCAATTTGTTCAATTTGTTCTGCTTCTCTGAGGGATTCAATTACTACGAAACCAACATTATTACTGATAGCAAAATTCAATTCTTTTATTGTTTTTCCAGGTCCTACAAAAATTAGATTTTCTGGAAGAACCCCTGCTTTAAGAGCCAAAAAAATCTCCCCCGCTGAACAGACTTCCATCCCATCTACGTATTCTTTTAGCTTCTCTATAATATGAATATTAGGGTTGGCTTTTACAGAATAAAAAATTTTCATATTATTACTAAGAATTATTCTTAGTCGTTCTACGCTATCTTTTATCTTTTTTTCATCATAAAAATAAACTGGCGTCTCGTATTCTTTTAAAAGTTCATGCATAGTATCTTAACTACCTCACTTCATAAATAAGCAACTTTTTTTCTTCTTCCAACTTTTTAAGATTTTGTAATAGTTCAATTATTTTATCAAAATACCTTTCTTTAATTCTTAATTCTCTTGATAAAGAGATTTTCAAAAAGTTATTTGAGATAAAGTCATATAATTTCTCTATATTCTTCTCAATCCTAATTATTTTTTGAAATTCCGCATCCTCTTTCGAGCACTTTTCCAAAAATTTAATGTGCATATTGGTTCTGACTGCATATTGTTTAAATACATTTGCCACCAAAAACGACGATAAATTCTTTATATCAAATTGTTCTAATATTATTCTCTTGTTTTTTTGCATTAAATTCGCAAATTCATTTGAGGTTCCTTGTAATCTATTGAATTTCTCCGAAACAATCAATTCATTTTTAAAAATCTCTTTGTAATTATCATATGTTTTTTTCTTAGCATATAGCAAAACAACCCCTTTACAAATCTGCATTAAATTTTGATAGCTAACCATTACTTTTTTTTCAAACAAAACGTCATCTATTATATATCTATTCAAATGGCATTTCAAAACGCATACATGATCAAAATGAACCTTTCGATAAAATTTACACCATGGACATTCATATGTGTCCATTAGAACTAAGCCTCTTTTATCCTCATTCCATGCACTTTGTAACTGATGTTGCGATAAACTTTCGTAAAAATCAAATTCAATTTCTGCACATCGATAAATTTGCTTGTATTCTTCTTGAGAATGGTCTACTATTAAAGAATGCAAAAATCCATCCATAGATATAATTTTTTGTTCTGGATCCATTGCAAAAAAAGATTCTGATGGAAAAATTAATTCTTCAGGTAAACTTAATTGCTCAAAAATTTTTGCCATTGACGCACCAAAACAATGGTTAACTTTTTTTTCCGAAATCATTTGACTCATAAAACATCTCCAAATTCAATGTCTAATCATTTGTCTAGCATCTCGTTCCAAAAAATACTTAAACATTTTATAACTATCTGGGTAATTATTTTTTATTTCATGTAGTATATATGCAGAACATGATACTATCATTTTTTCATATTCACATTTAAAGGTATCCATTTTTTCAATATTGCCATTTACAAAATATGCATCTGCAAAACATCTATATTTACAAAAATACTTAATTTCACATTTTGAACATGTTTCTAAACTATCTCCATTTAGATCTTTAAAAATCTTATTATATCCCGTATTTAATGATCCACATTCAAATTCTTTATTTTCATTAAAGCATTGACAAGGATAGAATTTTCCATCTATTGACAACGAATATAATGATTTACCTGCTCCACATTGATGTATGTCATATTTTTTTGTTACCATCCACTTTTGAATATAACTAACAAACGGATGCACTCCTATATATCTATAGTTCTTATTAGCTACATTTTGAATATAGAAATCGCTGAATTTTTCCAGATGATCTTTTACCAATACTAAATCCGTTTGCCTATTCCCCCACTCTGGAGTAATTGAAAGCATGGACAATTTTCCTACTAAGGTTTCTTTAACTAAGGTAACTAAATCTATTTCTTTCGGATTATACACAGCACGACCGGCACATCGTAAATTCAAGTTACATATCTTTTCTATATTTTCTTCTATTATTTGTTTATATGTTCTTCCTTTCTCACTTTCATTATGGCCTGCAACACTTACAAAAAATTCCATTTTATTAGTTCTTGCAAATTGCAAGAACTCGTCATCTATCAATGTTGCATTGGTAAATATTGTATAATTACAATCAATTCCTACTCGGCTCATTATATTAACACATTCGTAAATCCAAGCCTTATTCATCAACGGTTCACCGCCAAAGAAACGCATTGTAAAGTTACTATAATTATTTCTCTTAATAAAATCAACTAGAGACTGTATGTCATACTTGGGATTAAAATTAATACCATTATATTTATTTTGATGAAAACAATAATTGCATGACATATTGCAATTATTAGTTGTATAAAGATTTAAAAATGGTACATCATTTTCATATTCAACATTAACATTTATGGTTTGATCTCCCCCAGGGATAGGCGATATTACTTCTTCATCCCCCAGATTTAAAAATAATTTTTGGCCTTTAAAAGTTATTTCAATTGGTTTTATTACGCGTTTCATTTTTCACCTCATTTTTAACACTTAAATCTCTTTTGCTTTCACTCATCATACATACATATTTACTTGGTTTTAAAAAACTTCCTGTTTCAAATTTAAAAATCGCCGGACAAAAATTACAGTATTTTCTATTTTCACACATGTTACATGAGTGAGATTCAAGTAATCTCGAAAAATACTTAATAAATTTCTGCCTTTTTGCTCCTTTTAAAATACTGCAGATTGCCAGCCAAAACGGCCACCTGTGCCATATTCGGCGGCCACTCTGTGA
>CAMOBD010000094.1 GCA_946578345.1 uncultured Clostridium sp. | reverse complement strand
AGAAATTACCAGGACATATGGGAGCACAAACAATTTCAATCCAAAACCTAGAAGTTGTAAGAGTAGATTTAGATAAAAATGTAATATTAGTAAAAGGTAGTGTGCCAGGAGTTAAAGGTGCAATACTAAAATTAAAATCAAGTGTGAAATCAAAATAGAGAAGGAGGAGAAACGAAATGCCTAAAATAGATGTATATGATATACAAGGTAAAAAAGTTAGCGATGTTGAACTAAAAGACGAAATATTTGGTATAGAGCCAAACGAAGCTGTAGTACATAGCGTTTTAGTTAACTTTCTAGCTAATCAAAGACAAGGTACACAAAACACAAAAACAAGAGCAGAAGTTCGTGGTGGTGGAAGAAAACCTTGGAGACAAAAAGGAACAGGTAGAGCAAGACAAGGAAGCATTAGAGCTCCACAATGGATAAAAGGTGGTATTGCTTTAGGCCCAAAACCTCGTTCATATAAATACAGAGTAAATAAGAAAGAAAAGAGATTAGCAATTAAATCTTGCTTAAGCTCAAAAGTATTAGAGAAAGAATTAGTTGTTGTTGACAGCTTGCCATTCAAAGAAATCAAAACTAAAGAAATGGTTAAAGCATTAAACAACTTAAAAGTAGAAGGAAAAACATTAATTCTTTTACCAGAAAAGAATGAAACAGTACAAAAATCAGCAAGAAATATTGAAGGAGTAAAAACTACTCTAGTAAATACAATAAATGTATATGATTTATTAAAATACAAAAATCTTGTTATTACATTAGATACTGTTAAAAAAATAGAGGAGGTGTACGCATAATGATGGCTGAAGATATAATAATAGCACCAGTTGTTACTGAAAAAAGCAGCATGGGAATTCAAGAAGGTAAGTACACTTTTAAGGTAAACAAAAAAGCTACAAAGATAGATATAAAAAGAGCAGTAGAAAAGTTATTTGAAGTAAAAGTATTAAATGTAACTACAATGACAGTTAAAGGAAAAGAAAAAAGAGTTGGAAGAAATGTTGGAAAAACATCTGACTGGAAAAAAGCAATAGTTACAATAGATACAAATGCTTCAGAAAAAACATACCTTGCTAAAGGTGGAAAAGAAGTTAAAGTTAATAAGAAATATAAGGACTCTATTGATGAGTTCATGGGAGCTTAGTTATATGAAAGAAAATATTTTTAAGAATAGTATAAAATTTGATTTACCTAAAACAGATACACAACCAATATTAAAAAAAGCTACAGATAAAGATATTGGAACTAGAATATTAATAGGTATGCCAAAAGATGAGCCTATTTTTAAAAAAGGAGAAGATATTGAGAGATAACTCAGAAAATAAATTTTATCTGCAATGCGGAGCAGGAAAAAATCCGTAAATTTATAATAAAAAGTAGAGAAGAGAATTTAGCAAAAACGAGTATTACTAGGAAATCGAGCATAATGTTGACGAGATAATACGAGTGTATATCGAGGAAACATTTGCGAAGATTGACAACGTAAGACGAAGTTTTTCATAAATTCGAGGAAGGAGAGAAAAATGGGAGTAAAAAGATTCAAACCCTATACTCCATCAAGAAGAAATATGACAGTCTTAGATTTCAGTGAAATTACTAAGAAAACTCCTGAAAAATCTTTAATTACAACAAAGAAAGAAAAAGCAGGAAGAAATGCACAAGGTAAAATCACAGTAAGACATCAAGGTGGAGGAAATAGACAAAAATATAGAATAATTGATTTTAAGAGAAATAAGGTAGATATGCCAGCAACTGTAATAGGTATAGAATATGACCCAAACAGAAGTGCAAATATAGCTTTAATTCAATATGAAGATGGAGAAAAGGCATATATATTAGCACCAGTAGGATTAACAGATGGTGCAACTGTAGTATCAGGAGATAAAGCTGATATTAAACCAGGAAATTGTATGAAAATAGAGAACATACCAGTTGGTACTATGATACACAACATAGAATTAAATCCTGGTCAAGGTGGAAAATTAGTAAGAGCAGCAGGACAAGAAGCACAATTAATGGCTAAAGAAGGAAAATATGCTCACGTAAGATTACCATCAGGAGAAATGAGATTAGTTATGTCAGTATGCAAAGCTACTATAGGAACAGTTGGAAATCAAGAACATGAAAACATTAAGATTGGTAAAGCAGGAAGAAAAAGACATATGGGATGGAGACCAACAGTTAGAGGTTCTGTAATGAACCCAGTAGATCACCCACATGGTGGTGGTGAAGGTAGAGCTCCAGTTGGACACGCAGGACCAATGACACCTTGGGGTAAACCAGCACTTGGATACAAGACAAGAAAGAAAAATCATAGAACTGATAAATTTATAGTAAAGAGAAGAAAATAAAAAATAAGGAGGTCTAAAAGAATGTCAAGATCAAGCAAAAAAGTTCCATTTGTTGCTCCAGAATTAATGAAGAGAATTGAAGCAATGAATGAAAGTGGAAAAAAAGAAGTTATAAAGACATGGTCTAGAGCTTCTACAATATACCCACAAATGGTTGGACACACAATAGCTGTACATGATGGAAGAAAACATGTACCAGTATACATTTCAGAAGAAATGATTGGACATAAATTAGGTGAATTTGCACCAACAAGAACATTTAAAGGACACGCAGGAGATAAGACAACAACAAAGAAGTAAGAATGAAGGAGGGAATAGAAAGTGGAAGAAGTAAAAGAAATCATACCACAAGCAAAAGCAACTCTTAAATATGCTAGAATTTCTTCAAGAAAAGTTAAAATTGTAGCAGATTTAATTAAAGGTAAAGATATAGACGAAGCTTTAGCAATACTTAAATATACACCAAAAGCTTCATCAGAGATGTTAGAAAAATTATTAAAATCAGCTATCGCAAATGCTGAAAATAATCATAACATGGCACATGAAAAATTATATGTTGCTGATATATTTGCAAATCAAGGTCCAACATTAAAGAGAATAAGACCTGCAGCAAAAGGATCAGCAGTAAGAATTAGAAAGAGAACAAGTCATGTTACTATAGTATTAAAAGAGAGAGATTAGAAGAAAGGAAAGGAGGAAATTTACAAAATGGGACAAAAAATGGATCCACATGGATTAAGAGTAGGAGTTATAAAAGGTTGGGATTCTAAATGGTATGCTAATAAAAAAGATTTTGCAGATTACTTAGTAGAAGACCACAAAATCCGTGTGTATGTTAAGAAAAAATTATATGCAGCTGGAATTTCTAAAATAGAAATTGAAAGAACAGCTAAATTTGTAAAAGTTAATGTTTATGCTGCAAAGCCAGGCATAATTATAGGAAAAGGTGGAAACCTTGCAGAGGCTTTAAAAGCAGAATTAGAAAAAATGATTAAGAAAGAAGTAAATTTAAATATAGTTGAGGTTAAAAATATAGACTTAGATGCTCAATTAGTTGCAGAAAATATAGCTGGACAATTAGAGAGAAGAATTTCTTTCAGAAGAGCTATGAAACAATGTATGCAAAAAACTATGAAAGCAGGTGCTCTAGGAATTAAAACTTCAGTATCTGGAAGATTAGGTGGAGCAGATATGGCTAGAACTGAATTCTATAAAGAGGGAACAATCCCACTTCAAACTTTAAGAGCTGATATAGATTATGGATTTGCAGAAGCAGATACAACATATGGAAAAATCGGCGTAAAAGTTTGGATATATAAAGGAGAAGTTCTTCCTACTAAAAAGAAAGTGGAAGGAGGAGACAAATAATGCCATTAATACCAAAAAGAACAAAATATAGAAAACAACAAAAAGGTAGAAATAGAGGAAAAGCTACAAGAGGAAATAGAGTTACAGATGGACAATTTGGATTACAGTCATTAGAGGCTGGACAAATAACATCTAACCAAATAGAAGCTGCCCGTGTTGCTATGACACGTTACATTAAAAGAGGCGGAAAAGTTTGGATTAAAATATTCCCAGACAAACCAATAACAAGAAAACCTATCGGTACTCGTATGGGTAAAGGTAAAGGTGCTGTTGAATTTTGGGTAGCAAATGTAAAACCAGGTAGAGTAATGTTTGAAATAGCAGGAGTTCCAGAGGAAACAGCTAGAGAAGCTTTAAGACTTGCTGCAAACAAACTATCTGTTAAGTGCAAATTTGTACAAAAGGAAACTGAAATAGGTGGTGAAATAGATGAAGATAAATAAAATAAAAGAGATGTCTTCACCTGACTTAGAAAAAGAATTAGGAGAATTAAAATCTGAGTTATTCAAATTAAGATTTAGTTTGGCAACACACGGATTAGATAATCCTATGAAAATAAAAGAAGTTAAGAAAGACATAGCAAGAATAAAAACAGTTTTAACTGAAAGAAAGTTAGCTGAAAACAAAGAATAGAGAATAAAAGTTAAAAGAGGATAAACACTTAAACAAAGGGTAATCGGTAAATCACAAGGGAAGGGGACATACCTCTACTGAGTGAGAAGCGACCCGAGATAAAAGAGGTGTGTCCTGAAATAAATATAAAAAGGAGAGCACTTAAATAAAGGGTAATCAGTAAATCACAAGGGAGGGGACATACCTCTGCCAGGTGAGAAACGACCCGAGAGGAAAGAGGTGTGTCCCCTGACATTAAAAGAAAGGAGATTAAAAATGGAAGAAAGAAATCTTCGTAAAGAAATGATTGGTATTGTTTCATCAAACAAAATGGATAAAACAGTAGTTGTATCAGTTCAAACAAACGAAATGAATAAGACATACGGAAAAATTCAAAAAAGAACATACAAACTAAAAGCTCATGATGAAAATAATGAATGCCAAATTGGAGATAAAGTAAGAGTAATGGAAACAAGACCTTTATCTAAAGATAAAAGATGGAGAGTAGTTGAAATCTTAGAAAAGGCAGTTATTAAGTAAAGTTAAAAGAGGAGAACACTTAAATAAAGGGTGAACAGTAAATCATAAGGGGAGGGGACATACCTCTGCCGAGTGAGAAACGACCCGAGGGAAAAGAGGTGTGTCCCCTGACAATAGAAAGAAGGAGGAAAATAGAAAATGGTACAACAACAAACTATATTAAAAGTAGCAGACAACACAGGCGCAAAAGGAATTATGTGTATCAGATGTGCCTATGGACAGCCGGGCGGATCTGGTGCTCAGCGGCCCCATCGGCCAGATCC
>CAMOBD010000093.1 GCA_946578345.1 uncultured Clostridium sp. | reverse complement strand
AATAAAAAGAAATAAATATATAGAAGAAAGAGAGATAGGCTATGTGAACAGATGCAAAAGCTATGTGTAGTAGCCTATCCTTTTATAACTAAAATATGCAATCAAAAATAGTTGCAAACAAGACAAATTAAAATAATGAAATGATATTGGTGTAGAAAGATGATGGAGGCGAAAAAATTGATTGGTTAAGGATATGTATAGAAAATATAAAATTGAACAAAAATAAATATTGATGAATAGTAGGAGGTTGATTTGAATTGAATATGAGACAAAATAAAAATTATGAAGAAAAAGGAATAACACTAGTAGCACTTGTCATCACAATAATTATTATAATAATCCTATCAACAATAACATTAAATATGGTATTTGGAGATAATGGATTAATAAAACAAGCTCAAAAGGCAAAAGATATGACAGCAAATTCAATAGCATCAGAACAAGAGGGAATGAATAGTGTAATGAGTGAGTATTTAAATTTAATGGAAGAAGATAGTGAGATACCAGTACCAGAGCCACCAGATATCCCGGGAGGAAGTGAGGCAGTAGAGCAAGGAGCAATAACATTTACAAACTTAAAATGGGAGAATGGACAAGCAAGTGTAACAATAGGAACAAATACAAGTTATACTTTACAATATCAAGTAGTAGCAAATGAAGGATTAAGTAATGAATTAAATTGGAAAGAAGTACCAGAAGGAGGTTCAATAAGCAATTTAAATCATCTAGATGTGGTATATGCAAGATTAGTACAAGGAACAAATCATGGAGAAGAGGCAAGTACAACAATAAAAGACGGAACACCACCAACAATAAGCAATATATCACTAACATCAACAGAAAATAGTGTAACAGTGACAGTAACAGCAAGTGATGGAGAGAGCGGAATAGGAAACTACACATACACAATAAATGGAGGAAGTCAAACAAGTAATACAACGGGAAGTTATACATTTACAGGATTAAGTGCAAGTACAACATACACAATAGGAGTAACAGTAATAGACAAAGCAAATAATCCGGTAACAGAAAACAAGAGCATACAAACAAAAGAGCCACCAAGCATACCAGAGAGTACCTCATATGCAGGCTATTATGCAGATGTAGACGGGAATGGAAGTGTAGATGGAATAATATATGCAGACTTGGCAATAGGAGGAAGTGGACAGTGGGGACTTAATGACACATATAGCATACCAAAACAGAGTAATTTAAAGAAATATAAAGAAGAAGGAACATATACAGCAAATGGATTCGGAACAAAAGGAGTAATAAAACCAAATGGAGAAAGTGGAAACGAAAGATTTTATGTAATGGCATTAAGCGATGCAGACACAAGAAATTATTGTTGGTATTACAGTGCATATGGAAAAATGAATGATTATGCAACTACAACATCAGTATATTTTGGATCAGGGGAGCAAAACACAATAAATATGAGAGCAAAGTGGAATTCAAGCGATTATGGCTCGCAAAATGGCAATAGCACTTATGCAGATATGTGGGGATTAATAACAGTACAAAACGGAGCATGGAACGGATCAAATGGCTGGTACGTACCTTCGAAAGAAGAGTGGCTAGCATTCGGAGACACATTCAACATAACTAAGTCGAATTATTCAAACTATGATTTGTCTTCTTGCTATTGGTCGTCGTCGCAGTATGATAATTCCTATGCATGGACTACTGATTTTAGCGTTGGCTACATGGGCTACGGATATGTTTATTACAGCCACTTCGTGCGCCTCGGTACTACCTTCTAATTACACATGCTAAAATGGTAAAATAATATGTAGGAAATTGACAAAGAAAAATGTCGGTTTCCTACATGTTTTTGAGCTTGTCGACCCCGATGTTATTTAAAAGATAAATCTACCTGTTTTTTTCCATTCATATTGATTTATTAAAGTCAATATAGTAAAATACGTATATAAGAAATAGCAAAAGAGGGGAAAATAAAAATGAATAAAAACGTTGCAAGAGTAGAGAGTTAAAATTTAGAGAAAAAGAGTAATTTCTTAGAAAAACTAAAAAAACATCAAAAACAATTCATAATTTTTGGGATTATATTATTATTCTGCATTATAATATGTAGCCCAATGTTACAATTTCATATAGCATCAGATACATATAACTTAATGGATTTAGGATATTTTGAATATCCATCGCAATATTTTCTAAAAGATGCAAGAATTGTTTCGACTTTAGTTATGTATATAGCAGGAATTTTGCATTTACCATATGAGGTATTTATTGTATTAATGGAAATACTAGCAGTTATAATTGTGTCGCTTTCAATTTACTATATATACAAAACAATAAATGAAAAAATAAAAATAAATAGTAATATAAAAACAGTACTGGTTATAATGGCAGTATTTATACTAGCATTTAACTGCATGTCACTTGAATATTTGCTATATGCAGAATGCAGTGTTATGTGTTTAAGTATATTTTTAAGTGTAATGGCAGCAAGAACTTTTATAAGTAATGAAAAATATAAAACTATAAAATCAATAATTTTAGTAATAATTGCTACATTTTGTTATCAAGGAGCAGTAAATATCTTTTTACCACTAACAATTTTATTTCTATTTATTGACAAAAACAGAAAAACTGCAAAAGATATGGTAAAACAAATAGTATTGGCATGTGTAATTATAGGAGTTGCATACTTAATAAATGTATTTAGCATTTACTTGATAAATACAATATTGGGAGTGGAGCAAACTAGAATTGCAGGAGGGATTCTTAACAATTTACAAAATGCAGGTGAATTACTTGAATATCTTTTAGGAAGAACACTAATTACTAATTATGAATTATGGCCAACTGGAATAACATTAGTATTTATTGCAATTACAATAATATTACTATGTTTTCAAAAAGATAGAGCAAAAAGTATTTTAAGTTATATAATATTAGTGTTATCTGCTTTAGGAATTTGCATATTACCAGTATTCTTTATGGCTAGTCCTTCCATGGAGCCAAGAATGGCTATGTCAGCTGGTGCAATAGTAGGCATGTCATTCATATATCTATTGTCTACAGAATATGATAAAAAAATATTTGAATATATAATTTCAACAGTTATAGTGCTATTTTTTGTGTTTAATGCAATTAATACAATACAAATATATTCTGCACATATAGCAGGTAACAAAATAGATGCAAATATGGGAATGACAATTAAATATAGAATAGAAGAATACGAAAAAGAAACTGGAAATACTGTAAGTAAAGTTGCGTATTATAGAGATAAAAATCACAGAGATTATCATTATGGTTGGGATAAGAAGTTATATTCTTTTGGACAAAGAGCGTTTGATAATTATTATTGCATTATAGAAGCTTTAAACTATTATTGTGATAGAGATTTTGAAAGAGCAAATATGACGAAAGAAATATATAACACAAATTTTGCGGGCAAAGACTGGAATGCATATTCTGATGAACAAATTGTTTTTGAAGGAGATACTATGTATATCTGTACATATTAAGGAGAAAAAAATGGATTGGACAAATGAACAAAAACAAGCAATATATGAAAAAGGTAATAATATTTTAGTTGCAGCAGCAGCACGGTAGTGGTAAAACAGCCGTGCTTGTTGAGCGTATAATAAATAAGGTTATAAATGAGAATGTAGATATCGACAAAATATTGGTAGTTACTTTTACAAATGCAGCTGCAAGTGAAATGAGGGAAAGAATTTTAGATGCAATATATAAAAAGCTTGAGAAAAATCCTGATTCGGTTAATCTTCAAAGACAGATAAATCTTTTGAACAAGGCAAGCATTTGTACAATACATTCTTTTTGTTTGGATGTTATACGTAACAATTTCTATGAAATAGATGCATCTGCCAATTTTAGGATTGGTGATACAGCTGAAATAGAGATGCTAAAGTCTGATGCAATGGAAGAAATTTTTGAGCAAAAGTATATGGATAATGATAAGGACTTTATAAAGCTTATTGAAACATATACAGATTATAGAGGCGATGAAAAATTACAAGAGATTATTTTAAATATATACAAATATATACAAAGTAACCCTTTTCCAGAAAAGTGGTTAAATGAAAAAGTTGAAGAATTTAATGTAGATGTAGAAAAGGACTTTGCAGAAACCCAATGGGGCAAGATAATTTTAGCTAATGTGCAAGAAAAAGTTCAAAATATGATACTTAGTTTAGAAAAAGTAAAAAGTGAAACTTTAAGATTTACAGAACTTGATAGGTTTTCTGGAGTACTTCAAGAGGATATAAATAATTTGCAAAGTATAAAATATGATAATTGGGATTTGGCATTTGATACTATGAATGGAATTTCATGGAGTAAATGGCCAGTTGACAAGAAAGTTACGTTAGAGCTAAAAAATGAAGCAAAAGATATACGTGACAAGATAAAGAAAGAATTTAGTGGAGCTATTTTGCAATATACTTCTAAAGAAGCAAATGAGGATATATCTGCAATGTATGAAATTCTAGATGTTTTACGTAAATTGATTTTAGAGTTTACAGCAGAGTTTACTAAGAAAAAGAAAGAAAAAAATATAATTGATTTTAACGATATTGAACATTTTGCATTAAAAATTTTAGTAAATGAGGACGGAGAGAAAACAGAAGTTGCTAAAAAGTACATGAACAAATTTGAAGAAATCTTAATAGACGAATATCAAGATAGCAACCTAGTGCAGGAAAAAATATTGACAAGCATATCAAAAGGAAACAACATCTTTATGGTTGGAGATGTTAAGCAAAGTATATATAAATTTAGACAAGCTAGACCAGAGCTTTTCTTAGAAAAGTATGCTAGTTATGATACTAAAGATGGATTATTAGAAAAATATGCAAATAAAAATACCTTACCAGCAAACCATGCACAATATGACACAAAAAGTGGACAAAATGTGGATAGTACAGGCCTAAAAATTCAGCTTTTTAAGAATTTTAGAAGTAGAAAGAATGTTCTTGATATTACTAATTTAGTATTTGAAAATATAATGAGCAAAGAGCTTGGAAATGTAGAATATAATGAAGAAGAATATTTGAATTTGGGTGCGGATTATCCTAATCCAGATCAAAAGATAGATTATGCTGGAATTGCAGTGCTACACATAATTGACTTGAAGGAAAAAGAAGAGGACTATTA
>CAMOBD010000092.1 GCA_946578345.1 uncultured Clostridium sp. | reverse complement strand
CTTTAACACTTATTTTGTAACTATTTAAACCTGCTTGACTTTTAATTATGGCAAATTCGCCATAATTAAAATTAGGATTATGCAATTCTTCCCATATTCCTAAAAATTCAATTGTATTTCTATTTCTCAACCAATCAGAAATATAAAATTCACCATCCTTTGATTTTAACATATCTGTCAGAGATATGTAATCTTCATTACCTTTATTATAATAGTTTATTTTTGTATCTAATACTTCGAAATTTTTCATAATACCACATCCTTTTGTTAATTTTAACAAACATTTGTTTTATTGTCAATAGAAAAAGTTATTTTTAGTTTTTCATATTTTATTTAATAAATTTAACAATTAAATTGAAATTCTATCAGACTTATGATACACTACTACCATAAAACAATCTGGTAATAACCAGTTTATATATAACTAAAACATAATTGTTAAATTTTATACCAAAAAAAAGACGGGAATTCCCGTCTTTTTTGATGGTCTACGCCAAAGAATTTTCGAAGCAAAGTTTTGGTAACGCCAAAACGCAATTATTTTTCAATCTACTCTTCTTCCTCATCGAATTGGCTATTATACAAGTCTGCATAGAATCCACCTTTTGCAAGAAGCTCATCATGTGTTCCTTGCTCTACTATGTCTCCTTGATTCATAACCAAAATCAAATCAGAATTCTTTATTGTTGATAATCTATGTGCTATAACAAAGCTTGTTCTTCCTTCCATTAGATTATCCATTGCAGCTTGTATTTGTATTTCTGTTCTTGTATCTATTGAACTTGTTGCTTCATCTAGTATTAGTATCTTTGGATCTGCTAAGATTACTCTTGCAATTGTAAGCAATTGTTTTTGTCCAGCAGATATGTTTGAAGACTCTTCATTGATTACTGAATTATATCCATTTGGCAATGTTTTTATATAATGGTGAACATGTGCTGCTTTTGCAGCTTGGATTACTTCATCATCTGTTGCATCTTCTTTACCATATTTGATATTGTCTTTTACTGTACCTCCAAATAGCCATGTATCTTGAAGTACCATACCAAACATCTTACGAAGTTCTCCTCTTTCGAAGTCTTTTATGTTATGACCATCCACTAATATTGCACCATCTGTAACATCATAAAATCTCATCAAAAGTTTTACCATGGTTGATTTTCCTGCACCAGTAGGTCCAACAATTGCAATTTTTTGGCCTTCTTTTACTTTTGCACTAAAATCTTTTATAATTATCTTATCTGGATTATATCCAAATTTAACATGGTCGAATTCTACATTTCCTTTTAATTTGCTTGTATCGATATTTCCTTTTGCTGTATTTACTTCTTCTGGCTCTTCTAAGAATTCGAATACTCTTTCAGCTGCTGCAACCATTGCTTGCAATAAGTTAGAGATTTGTGCTATTTGGTTAATTGGCCCGAGTAAATTGTCTGTTATATTGAATGAAACTTTGTATATTACCAACTGTAATTGTTCCATTTATTGCTAAATATCCACCTGCAACAGCAACTCCAACATATCCGATGTTTGCTATAAAGTTAGTTACTGGATGCATTAATCCAGATAGGAATTGTGCTCTCCATGCAGAATGATATAGCTCATCATTTGCTTTATCAAAAGTGTTTTCTACTTTGTTTTCTGCATTAAATGCTTTTACAACTGTAAGTCCACCATAAATTTCTTCAACTTGACCATTTACATGTCCTAAGTACTCTTGTTGTTTATTGAAGTATTTTTGTGATTTTCCTACAATAAATTTTACCAATAATCCTGCTATTGGAAGTATTATTAGCGATATTAATGTCATTTGCCAACTTATTGAAAACATCATTATAAGTATTCCTATAATTGTACATACCGCAGTTATGATGTGAGTAATACTTTGGTTTAAGTTCATACTTAAAGTATCAATATCGTTTGTAATTATTGATAATACCTCACCATTTGTTTTCTTGTCGAAATAATTCATAGGTAATCTATTTATTTTTGCAGCAATATCATTACGTATTTTATAAGTAATTTTTTGTGCTACACCTGTCATCATAAATCCTTGAACGAAGGAAAATACTGCACTTAATAGATAAAGACCTAATAGCATAATTGCAATTTGTGCAATTTTACCAAAATCTATTCCGCTTCCACCAGACATTTTACTCATTAAACCATTAAAAATTTCTGTGGTTGCATTTCCCAAAATCTTTGGTCCTACTATAGTAAATATTGTACTTCCAATTGCAAAGATGATAACAATTATCAACGCTATTTTATATTTAGATAAATATGCTTCAATTAATTTCTTAGTAGTTTTCTTAAAATCTTTTGGTTTGTCTGTTGTAGTTTGACCACGCATTGGTCCACCCATTGGTCCTGGCATCTATTTTCCTCCTTTCTCATTACCGTTTAATTCTTCTTCAGATAACTGTGATAACGCTATTTGTCTATATGTTTCGTTATTTTTTAATAATTCTTCATGTGTACCCTCTCCAACTATTTTTCCTTCTTCTAGTACAATAATTTTATCTGCATTTAAAATAGTACTAATTCTTTGGGCAACAATAATAACTGTTTTATTCTCTGTTTTCTCTGCTAGTGCTTCTCTTAGGTTGCTATCTGTCTTAAAGTCTAATGCTGAGAAACTATCGTCAAATATAAATATCTCTGGGTCTTTTGCAATTGCTCTTGCAATAGATAAACGTTGTTTTTGTCCACCTGATACGTTCGAACCACCTTGCGCTATTGGGTCTTGGTATTTTTCAGGTTTTGTATTAATAAACTCCTCTGCTTGTGCAATTTGCGCTGCTTTTACCATTTGCTCATCTGACATATTGTCATCTGAATATTTAATATTTGATTCTATTGTTCCAGAGAAAAGAATTCCTTTTTGTGGTACAAATCCTATAATGTCTCTTAAAGCTTTTTGAGGTACATCTTTAACATTTACACCATCTACTAAAAGCTCTCCTTCTGTTACATCATAAAACCTTGGTATTAAGTTTACAACAGTCGATTTTCCACTACCTGTACTTCCTATTAGCGCTGTTGTCTTTCCAGGTTCTGCTGTAAAGTTAATGTCCTCTAGTATTTCAGTATCCGCATCTGGATATCTAAATGAAACATTTTTAAATTCTACTAATCCTTTCTTTTCTGGATTAAATAGCTTTGTTTCTTCTTTGTCTTTTATGCTTGGCTCTGTGTCAATAACTTCATTGATACGTCTTGCAGATACAGATGCTCTTGGAAGCATAATTGATATCATAGATATCATTAAGAATGCCATTACAATTTGCATTGTATATTGAATAAATGCCATCATATCTCCAACTTGCATTGTTCCTGCGTCAACATTATGAGCACCTACCCATACAATTAAAACTGTAATAGAGCTCATGATGAACATTAGAAGTGGCATCATCATTGACATTGCTCTGTTTACGAAAACATTTGCTTTCATCAACAATGTGTTTGAATTATCAAATCTCTTTTCCTCTTTCTTTTCTGTATTGAATGCTCTAATTACAGGAAGACCTGTTAAGATTTCCCTTGATACTTGATTTAGTTTATCAATCAAGTCTTGTAATTTTTTAAATTTAGGCATTGCTACTGCAAATAGTGTTGCAACTACAATTAATATTGCAAATATTGCTACACCAATAATCCAAGCCATTGAATTGTCGCTTGTTGTAAGAACTTTTACAAATCCTCCTATACCTATAATTGGTGCATAAACAACCACTCTAAATAGTAATGTAATTAATTGTTGTATTTGCTGCACATCGTTTGTACTACGTGTTATAAGAGAGGCTGTTGAAAACTCTCTAAGCTCAGCTGTTGAGAAGCTTAGAACTTTTTTGAAAACTTTGTCTCTTAAAGTTTTTCCAAGTCTAGCTGCAACCCTAGATGATAATAGCATAATTGATACAGCTGATATCATACTTACTAGTGCAACTCCAAGCATTTGAAGTCCTGACATTAATATATAATCATTTTGTAGTTTATCTGTATCTACACCTGCATCAGCATAAACTTGTTTAACAGCACTAATTGCAGCTTGTTCTTTAATTGAATCTGACATTTGAGATATATAGTTAGTAAACTCTTCTAACACTGTATCTCTTTGAGATGCTGGCATTAACTCTAAAATGCTCATGATATCTAAGTTTGCAAGAGCTGCTTTATTTTCCTCGCTCATTGTTTGCATAATGCTATCTTTTATTTGATTTGCAGTTTCTTCACTTGTAATAGCCGAATATTCAATAAGTGGATTTATTACAACATTAGTTAACTCAGCCAACTCCTCTTCACTTAAATCTTTAAGAACATAAACACTATTGTTAGAAATATCGAAATCATCTCCAAGATATTTCTCAATAGTCTTTTCTTGGCTATCTGTAGCCTCATTTCTTACCAAATCATAACCATCTAAAATCTCACTATCATCCTCAGTAAGCACAAGTAAATCTTGCATTGTACTGCTAGATATAACTTCTGGTATTTTCTCTTCAATACCACCATACTGTATACCAACATTAACAATTCTAGATGTATAATCAGGTAAAGCTAAGTCTGCAGCAGCTTGCACGCATAATAAAATAACTATAACTAATACAGCTGCCCATGAATTTTTAAGATTTTTTAATACTTTTAGCATAACTCCTCCTTTTCTCTCTATTCCCTTTTATACTAATAACAATTATTTATTATAAGTCTTTTTCTCAAAAATGTCAATTAGTTTGTGCCCGAACTTTTGTGAATTTTTTGTGAACTTGGACGAAAGGGACACTCCTCTCTTTTTATAGTTTTTATTTATATAAATCCCCTTAATGTTCAAGCTTTAGGAAATCAATTACTTCTTCAATGCTTTCTTGTGGTGTTGAAGCACCTGCCATGATACCTATCTTATTTGAAATTTTAATCTTTTCTAAGAATTTTTTATTAACATCTTTGCCATCATTATTTTCCTGTATACTATTTGTTCCGTTCAAACTCTCCTCTTCAAGCTCTTTATATGTTTCAATTATAACTGTATTTTCACAATTTTTCTTTGCAATATCATATAACTTTCTTGTGTTTGAGCTATTTTTTCCTCCAATTATTATCATGGAATCAACTTGTTTAGAAATTTTTTCTGTCTCCTCTTGTCTAATTCTTGTTGCATTGCAAATCGTGT
>CAMOBD010000091.1 GCA_946578345.1 uncultured Clostridium sp. | reverse complement strand
CATACGCTTTTGTAATCTCTTCCGAAGCTAGTTCAGTTTTCTCGAACTTCTCCATAAGCTCATGTACTGTTAATCTTGTAATGTCCCCTTATCATTCCTCCAATCTGTTTTGAATTAATTTTGTTTTATTTAGCTTTATACCACATAATCAGTCCCACGTGATACACAAATTTTTATTTAAATAACGCCTATTGTATAACTTTAGGTATTTTAAACATATTTCTCTCTTCTTCTTTGGCATTCATTAATAATGCCTTATTGTCTTCAAATACCTTTACCTCATCTTTTCTAAATACATTGTATTTATCATTTTCTCCTATTGTCTCTCCTAGTCCTTCTGTGTTTGCATTATTTACAACATTTGCAAAATTCAAAATATCTTGAAGATTTGCTAAGTAATTATCTAGTTCATCTTCCTTGATGTTTAAATCAGCAAGTTTTGCAATGTGCAATAATTCTTCTTTACTTACATCTGCCATACTAATCACTATCCTCTCTTTTTTAATACTTAACTATTATACATACTTTTTACAAAAATTACAAGCATTTTGGGCAGAAACAATGGTCAAAAAGAATAAAATTTTCAATTTTTGTTGACTTTCTGCTAGGAAACAGTTTATAATCAGTTTAATAAAACATTAGTGTCCGTTCTGAAAAGAACGTAATCATTATAATCCGATAGCCAAAAGGCTATCGTTTTTTTGCATATAATTTTAAATTCCGCATATACTATTATTACTTTTGTTTTCACGTTTTTTATACCTATTTTTCACTTCCTTAGTGCAAACTCATTAAACATTTTACTGACCAAACTATAGCTATTGCAATGCTTGGCATGTCCCATCCATGAATTAATACATGCTAAAATGTAATCTAGTTCTATTCTATCCTCTCTATATAACTTCTCAAAATTCTTTAGCTTTCTTCTCATTTTCTTTTTACTTTGTTCTCTCAAAAGTCTATGCGTTTTCCATATTCTAAAACCACAAAAATTCACTCCTTGTTTTGCTTTAAAATATGCTGTCTTTGCATTTAATTCTAATTTTAGCTTTTCTCTTAAAAATATTTGTATTTTTTCTAAAATCTCTTTTGCCTGTTTCTTGCTCTTTAACAAAATCACAAAATCATCCATATATCTTACTACATATTTTACCTTCAATTCTTCTTTAATATATCTATCTAACTCGTTTAAATATATATTTGCATAAATCTGAGAAGTATAATTACCTATTGGTATTCCTACTTCTTCGTCATCATAAAATATTATCTTTTTAGTCAAATTCAAAAAATATTTATCCTTTATTTTTCTTTTTATTAAACTATATAAAATCTTTCTATCCACATTAAAGAAAAACTTTCGTATATCACATTTTAGTACCCATACTTCTTCATATACTTTATCTGCTTTTCTTAAATACTCTTGCATTTTATCTACTGCTTTATGTGTTCCTCTATTTTCTATACATGCATATGTATCATTTATATATGAACTTTCAAAATTTGGTTTTAAAAAATTTTCCACATACCATGTTTGTACTACTCTATCTCTATATTCCAGTGTTTTTATTTTTCTTTCCTTTGGCTCATATATTGTAAATTCAAAATATTCAGAAAATGTATAGGTTTCATTAAGTAGTTCTCTTCCTATTTTTAATAAATTATTCTCTAAGTTCATTTCAAATTCTATTACTTGTTTCTTAAACCTTTTATGCTTTTTACATTTATTATGTGCTTCTAATAATTTTGAAAAAGTTATATTTTCCACATATATATTATTTACTCTTTTAGGCATGATTTTATCCATCCTCCTAGTATTTTTCCTATTTCATCTAAACGTTTACTCCATTCCAAATAATTCCTACTATTTATATATTTCTGCTTATATGAAAATCTTACATAAAATCCTTGCATTGCAATTTCTGCATCTATTTTATTTAATATTTTTATTCTAGTATATTTATCTGCTATTTTATTTGCAAACAAAATAAGTCGTAATGTTTCAAACATGCTATTTCGTATACTACTACTTAATGCATACTTTTCTGTTTTAGGGTATTTTACCAGAAGATTATACCCATAATCTATTACATCTGTATATTTTTGATATATTAATAATTTGCTTTCTACTTTTTTTGGTTTGTACATTTATATTTTTCTCCCTCGAATTTATTTATTTTTTTGAGTAATTATCCACATTTTATACACAATACAAAAAACATACCCTTTCTTAAACAAATTTATTGTATTAATTATTTTCAAAACATTTATTACATATAATAAATACTTTCAATATATAATTAACGAATAAATCTGTAATACTAAGATATGTTTTTTGCATTAAATATAATTTTTGTGTTGATGTCTTCTTGTTGTTACAAAGGTGTCTAATTTTACTCACATTTAACTATTTATATTTTTACCAATAGCAGTGTTTTCTATACTTTTCTACCCACTATGGAAGGAATATAACTTGTATGGCATTAATACTCTATATTTATCCTTAAACAAATATATCTGATTTTAACATGCCATATTAGCGACAAGCGAAATGAGTTGTTGCTGTTGTTGTTACCATTGTTCCTGTTGAAGTTGAACACTCCTGCGTTGGAGTCATTATTATAGTTACCTCCACGATTGAAGAAAGGGTTGTTCGAATTCACAAAGTTAGCGTTATCTGTTCAGTTATATCCCTAATAATGAAGTTTTATGAATTTATAGATTTTCTCCTATTTTTTCCGCGGGTTTTCGCGCTAGCTTCACAGCCTGCACGAAACCCATACTATTATTCTAGTTCTAATATTCTTTCATAATATATTTGTTAACTTTTTATGTGGTTCAGATGACAGATTTCACATTACAATACTAGCGACAAGCGAAATGAGACGCCGCTGCTGTAGTCACCAAGGTGCCTGCCGAAGTTGAACACTCCCGCGTAGGAGTCATCAGTAAAGCTACCTCCACGAACGAAGAAAGGGATGTCCGAATCCACAAAGCTAGCGCTATCTGAATGCCAACCACTTGTTTCGTATGTTGCATCTCCATATTTGTAGTCTGTATTTACATTTGTTCCATCGTATGCTGTTGAATATTTGTCACTTGTTCCTGTTGTAAATGCACTGTTAGCATATGAAAAATCTCCATCTTTATAATAGCTTGCTACATATTCCCATGCATTCCCTGATAAGTCATATATTCCATATACATTTCCTGTTGAGCTTTGAGGAGTATTTGTTACATATGCATTTCCTGCTCCTCCTCCAGTATAATATGTTGTTCCATTATTATTTATTGTTACCTCTGTTCCGTTTCTTCCATACTTACTTTCTGTTAGGTATGCTACTGCT
The DNA here is from genome assembly GCA_946578345.1 of uncultured Clostridium sp. Classification (GTDB taxonomy): domain Bacteria; phylum Bacillota; class Clostridia; order TANB77; family CAG-508; genus CALXVA01. The sequence continues at coordinate 1,928 of CAMOBD010000091.1, read as the reverse complement.
CCCCATTCACTATTTTTTAACATATGGCTTTCTAAACTTGGTGCATACGCTTTTGCTACTGTATACATATTTCCTATTTGTATATATCTCCAACTACTTACACCAGGTCTTACTTGAGCTGTTTTTGTTGTTACATTATCCGCTGTGCTATTACTATTTCCTTCTACTGAGCTTGTTTCATATTTTCCTACCCATATTCCTGATATTTGTGTGTCCCATCCACCATTTTCTTCTTCGTCTGTAAATGCTGGATGTACTATATAATCATCTGCTGTTGGGTTTTCACTTACATATTTACATGGTGTTCCATCTACCGTCTCTTTCCCTGTTCCTTTGATAAATTTTATATCTATATTGTTTGTTCCTATTATTTTATATGCAAACCTTGGTATCCATACAAAATAGCTTTCTACAGTTTGTTCTCCTACTTGTGTGGTTACTTTTGCATTTGCCCATTCGCTACTATTTGCTCCTTCTGTTGATGTGTCTACATAGCTATATGCTTCTTTTGTTGTATCTTCTACCCATGTATTGCTATCAGCATCAAATACAACTAATTGCATATTTGCTCCTATGTTTGGTGTGTTTACTCCTTCTTTTTCACTAAAACTTCCATCTGTTTGTGGTGTTTCTACTGGTGGAGTTGGTGGTGTTATCTCACTATCCTCTGCCATTACGTTTAAGTATTCACTTAAAACACTATTTATTCCCTCTTGCTCTGCTACTACTGAATTTGCTGTCATATCTTTTGCTTTTTGTGCTTGTGTTATTAATCCATTATCTCCAAATGCCATGTTGATTGTTACTGTTGCTAGTATGATTATGATAATTATCGTAATTACTAAAGCCACAAGTGTTATTCCTTTTTGGCTTTTCACAATCTTTTTGTTTTTACTTTTGTTGTTTGTTTTCCTTGTCTTTTCCATATTTTTCTGTTCCTCCTTTATTTTTTTCATTATTCATTCGTTTAACACTTTCGGTGTGTATTTATTATACCAAAGTAGTTTTATTTGTCAAGTCTTTCATGCGTTATTTTTAACGCATGTAGTAACTTATTTTTTGCTATACTTTTTTTGGTGATTTTATGCGTTTGTCAGAAGCTATTAAACTTAGAATAATTGAATTATGTAATAGCAATAATTTAAATGTAAATTCTCTTAGCAACAGGGCTGGTATCAATCCATCTACTATTAGAAGTATCTTAAAATCAAGGTGCAACACACCTAACACTCAGACTATTTATTACATTTGCTTAGCTTTAAATATGGATTTAAAGGATTTCTTTAATTCTTCTTTGTTTTCTAACTTAGACGATGACTAAGCTTTTATTTTTCTGTCTTTTTTTCTTTTCCTTTAATTATATTATTAACAGTTTCTCGTAATTTATTTAACATTCTTTCAAAATTTTCTTTTTCTATTACATACTTATTCGTTTCTTTACTGTATATATTATTTTCACAATTTATACAATCTATATTTTTTCTATTTTCTTTTATACTTTCTCCCTCTAGTTCAAAAAGTATATCATAACTTTTATCATTATATTTGTATCTACCTTCTTTAATTTCATCATATATTGCTATACTTATATTTTTTTCTCTTAATCTTTCTTTTACTTTTTCTGTATTTTCTCTTACATATGATACTGGTAATCCAACTTTACACAAAAATTTAGCATGGCATGTTCTCTTAAAACCTAATATTCTCTCTAATATAATTGCATCTCTTCCTATTGCATTAAAGAACGCTCCACTTTTTACCAGTATAACTTTATCCGGATTTTCTTTCTGTAAATATTCTATAAATTCATAGAACTTCACCTTTTCACCTCCTAACATCAAAAGAAGAGTACTCTTTTTTATTTGAGTACTCTTTTTTTATTTGAGTACTCTTTTTTTATTTGAGTACTCTTTTTTTATTTGAGTACT
>CAMOBD010000090.1 GCA_946578345.1 uncultured Clostridium sp. | reverse complement strand
CAAATTTGTTTAAGTTTTATGAGCTTTCCGATTTCATTTATCTCATTTTCATATTGTGCGCTGACTTACTTATCTTCAGTTGCCGTCGCGTTGCCATGTATGTATTATATCAAAAGAATTTGTTAATGTAACTATTTTTAATTGATTTCTTTATAAATCTTATAATTATCAATATTATCTTGTCTTAAGCATGCTTTTTTTATATATGTGCTATAATTTGAAATGAAATCATCCCATTTAACAGCTTCTATATAACTAACATCTCCGTACCATATTGTTGATCCATTATCACAGGTTCGTTTATTTGCGTCTATAAGATTAAATTTATTTTTTCTAATTATAGAAAACAATTTATCCGTATGATGAGTTGTACAACCATTTACACAGCAACTTTTATTTTCTAAGTAATAAGAATATGAACCGTTCTCATCTGGTAATACAACAGCCAACATTGCATTAGTTCTACTTGTAATAGCATCTCCGTTTTTATTTTTACGTGATGTTTCTTTTAATGAATAAGAAATTTCCCACGGTATCCATTGATTCTTCTCACTATTCCAAGATTCTTTCATCCCCGGCGAAATAAATATCACAGTTACAGAGCTATCATATATTCTATTTTTTAATTTTTCCCATATAGTTCCTTCAGATAATAAAGATAAATCTTCCCCTTCACTTTCTCCCTTATAGATATTGTCCGAAGGATCTAACACTTCTTCAAACTTAGTAACATAATCCCGCACAGTAGAATTTTCATAAATAGATAAATTTCTTACCTGATTATCTTTATATTTATACGAAACAAAAATTTTCTTTCCCATAATATTTTACCTTTCGTTATCTTAATCATATTTTTTCATTAGAGCTAATATAACTAAGCATTTCTTGTGCCATACTGAAATAATCTATCCCCTCGAGAAAAGCTTTATTCAATTCTTTGGATGCGTTATTAATCCCTTCCCAACCATTATGTTCATACTCCAATGCCACTTCACTTGAGCAGCCTCCAACACTACCAACTATAAAAACAGGAATATTCCATTCGCGAGCTAATTTTATTTCCTCCCGGATTCCTTCTTCATTTTTATTTGGTTTTATTTTTCCTCCCAAGCATACTAAAGCTTTTACATTTTTCCTTTGTATCATATTTCTACGCATTTCCGTCAAGCTCAATGCTAAAGTCTCTTTCTTTTCAGATATGTGTAAATTATACTTATCTTCATATTCCTTTTCTGAATCATCTACTAAAAACCATCTTGAAATATACATGTTTACTTTGTTTTTATAATCTTGAGGATCCACATCTTTTGCAACTTCGTAAAAAAGTTCTTGAAACGTAGGATGAGCACCAAAAGTTAATTCATATCCATTCCAAATAATTGACTTTGAAAACAAAATCAAAGCATCCGTTAAGCTCTGTTTATAAATTTCGTCAGAATCAGGGAAAGCTCCTGATATAACTATTTCCATTTGTTTACTTCCTTTCTTTGCTTCTGATAAATATCTATTCCAATGATAACAAAAATCTTGTATTCCATCAAAAACAACGTTTTCCCGTTTTGAGCTTGACACAACTCTATTAGTTAAAATAGCTATAGAATCACACTCACATTTTTCTAAATACTCATTCAATTTTTTGGCATCTTCCAAAGTCGGGGTGCGTCCGAACAATTGATAGTATTGTTCAATATTACGCTGAGGATAATGGTATCCTTTTCGCTTTATAGAAATATGATAAATCATCTTCCCCTTATCGACAACTTTTAATTTATTACTGAACATATTATCTAGCAAATCTATATAGCCCAATATTTGATTTGATCTATCCATCACCAACTCAAAAGCTTTCTGAAGTATTGTATCTACAATTTCAACAAGTTGATTATCACAATAGAACTCTTCTGATTTATAAATAAGATGAGGTTTATCAGATGGTTTCATTTTTAATTTATTAATATCCGCATTATCAATCTGCACCCACAAAATAGGAATATTTCTTAGTAATGCAAATCTCAACTCTTTTAATATCCACTCCGATTCTGCCGATTTCGGAGTATGCAGAAAAACAAAAACATCGCTGCTTTCCATTACTTTATCAATTACCTCTTGTGCCGCATCTCCAACTTTTACATTTACAACATCTCTAAATGGAGTTGATTCTTTGGCTTGCATAAGTATTTTATCATAAATTTTAGCTGTAATTTCTTCTCCGTCGAGCCTTCTATGACTTAGAAATATTTCTCCTTCCTCGCAATAGCAAGTCGGAAAAACTCTTGCTACAAGTTTTCTAGAAAAAATTTTTGCAATTGTCCCCAAATATTTTCCATCAAGATCTCTACATCTAAGTTGCTCCCACACATCATAGCTCTGCTTATCTGATATTACTTCCATTGGTGTTCTTGCTCTTCTATCAATTGCAACAGGCCATATTCGAGCACCTTTTTCAAGCGCTTTTAGTAATAATTTCTTCACATCTCCAGTTTCTTGTTCAGATACATCATGTTCATTATACACAATTACTATCGCATCATTTGAAAGTGATACTTTCATTCTTCCTATGTTCTTTATATTAACTTCATAAAGTTCAACTCCGTATGACCTTAGTTCCTTAATTACTTCTTTATTAAATTCATCTGCAGTAAAGTAATCTGTCATCGTCATTTGTGGATCTATAATAAATATCTTCATTAAGTCCCCCTTATACTCACATGTATTCTTTACTAACCTTACGTAACAGGCCTATTTTCTTATGTTATATTTTGAAAATCTTAATCGCAAACTTTGAAATTGTCTTATATTCTAAGTTTTTTCATCATATTTAAAATAGAAGTAAGAATAATCAATATTCTTAGAAATGTTATTATTTAAACGATGAATATTGAGTCCAACTTCAAGATGTTTCTTCATTCGCATTATATAACTCACTAATTATCTGTTCCCTCAATTTTATAATCAGCATTTTTACGAAAATAGTCTCAAATTAGGATAATGAAAGCTACGATAATACCTTCTCACTTTCTAATAATACCATTCGTTTATAATGTGGATCTAAATACCATTCTTCAGTAAAAGGTCTAATAGCAAATTTCCCATTTTGTATATCTTCTTTGGAAACTATATACATTGTTTTACCTAGTTCTTTAAAATAATTGAGTTCATATCTACACCAAATTGAATGTCTGGAATAGTCTGAATCCACAAATAATAAACTTTTGGATTGCTCCATCCTTTTCTCTAATACCTTTAAAGTAGCATTACAAAGCAAGTTACGTTTCAAATAATCCGAGTCATTAATCCAATCACAAAATATATTCTTGCCTTGTCTGTTTTCAAATCCAATTAATTTTTGGACATAATCACTGTCTTTATAGCTGTGTGAAATAAAAAAATCATATGATTTTATTTTCTGCTCTTTTGCATTTTCAATTCTATATTCTAATTCTGTAGGCGTTTTTGGTATATCATATTTTTCTTCAGGATAGATTTTCGATAAATAATGTTTTCGTTTCTTATTTTTAGTATGCACTTGCATATACTTTTGACGTCTTGCTCTAGGCTGATAATTAAAACTTTGTAAATGTTTAAATGCCAACCATCTAAGCTGCTTATTTAACTCTGTATCATTTAATTTTAAAAAGAATTCTATGATTTTGAAGCTATAATACTTTTGAAGTTCCAAGAGAATATACATTTTATCCTTCTGACTAGTATTCTTTCTGTCATAAAAACCCATCAATTGATCAACATATTCTGGCGTCATCTGCTGTGTTCTAGATTTAGCCTGTTCAATTTTCTTGTTTATTTTTTCTATTTTAGGTTTTCTTTTATTCCATAATAGTTCTGATAACTCACTAGATTTTTTTTCCAAATAATTAGAGTCGTGCATTTTTTTCCTATCGGCAGACATAATTTTTTTATACTCACCACACGTAAGCAGTAAATTTTCTGGTTTTTTCATATTATAGCGAGTTTTTCCAAAATGTTTTTTCAAATATTTATCTTTTTTATTATAATACCAATATTTAACTTCAACCGAATACCATTCATGTGGATAAAAATGTTTTAACATCTCTACTATGTCTTCATTTTTATAACCTTTAGGCAATAATTCCTGAATAGACTTTAACTGCATATTCCACATCGAAATAATATCTCGTATTTCATGATCATAAATATGTTTTGTAACTCCTGACATAAACTACATTTTCCTATCTACATATGTGTAATTATAATAACTCCGGTACATACTATTGCAAGTGGCAGATAAAAACCTAATTCTGTTTTCGAAAAAAAGCAACTATAGTAACAATTTTTTTCGCTATTAAACTCTTGAGAAGTAGCTTTTAATGAAAAGTCTATCTTGTCTTCGTCCGTGTGACAAACTTTATCATATAATGAACGATATAAACGCTCTTGATGCAAATAATATGTATCCAACCCCCAAAACACTATAACGGGGACATATGCGACAAGAAAATATAATTTATCAGCATCTTTACTTGCTAAAGAAAAAATACCAGCCACTAAGGTTACTGCCCACCCTTTCAACAAAAATGAATTGTTAGACATTCTATTGACAACGCCTTGAACTAATTCTAGATGTTTAAGTTTATTTTCCAATTTTCCCATCTCCTATCACTTATTATGAGCGCATGCTGCTATCTCTATCCAACTTCCCATATTAGCATAACCATCTTGAGTTACATAATCATATATTCCATCACAAACATTATCAAAATATGCGGGGCTACCATCTTCATAATATCCAATAACCGTATGTATATTTCCTTTAGCAGATATTTTCAAAGTTCTCATATCTCTAATCCAGTTAATATAAACACCAATTACTGCATTTCCTCTTTGTAAACTTTTACAGATTTCGTATTGAACAAATGGGCGAGACAACGTTTCCGCACCAATCAAAACAACTGTAACGGATGTTCCTTCAAGTTGCTTATCTATCCACTTATATACTTCTTTTTCTCCTTTTCGTTTCATCTTTTCAAATTCTGCTTTATCTATAAAGCCGGCTGCCTCTTTTCCCTGCGTCACCCAACTATTACGCACTATCATAGAACGATTTATATCATTGTCATAGTGAAAACTAAAAAAAACTCTGCGTGCCATCTCATACGTCTCCTTTCTCCTAGGTTAATAATAAAGAGTTTCTTATAATTGATTTTTCCTTTAACCTCCAACAATTAAGCCACCTTCGCATTATCATTAATCTCTTCAATAACCTTTCTTATCCCCATCCATACATTCATATCAGTAAAGATATCCACAACACTTCCCTGATCTGTGAATGGTGGTTCTTGCAGCACAGAAAAATCCTTCAGCAATCCATTATGTACAATATATTCAACAATCTGATTCACAAAGTAAATCTGTCTGCTGTCCAGATTAGCCTCATTCAGGTATTCAGAAAATGCTTCTTTTGCAGCGTTCATATCCAGGCCCA
>CAMOBD010000089.1 GCA_946578345.1 uncultured Clostridium sp. | reverse complement strand
TGTACCGATGTTACTTTTCGTAACGGTAGAACTATTTTTAGAAGTATTAATATCTTCAAAATTAGTTATCACAGTTGGTTTTGTACCAATTTCATTTAATAATTTTAATCTTACTTCTACATTTCCTTCGCTATCTACTTCAATGACATCTATTATTGTTTTAAGCATTGCATTTGTAATTGTTTCATTGTTTAAAATGTCATCTACTGTTTTTATTGTTTTTGTTAGTTCTTTTTCTAATACATCTTTCTCTTTTATTTCAGAAGTAATTAACTTTAATTCTCTTTCTAATCTTGATATATCTTCATTTAATGGATTTGTATATTGTTTTAGTTCCTGCATATTGATTACTTCGTTTTGGAACATTTCCATATATTTTTGTTTTTTAACTGTTACTTTTTCTATTTCTTTAAGTAGGCTTTCTTCACTTCTTTCATTATTTTCTCTTAATGCTGTTATCTTTTCAAACTCTTTTTCTACTGCTTTCATAAAGTTCTTTTTATTAGAAATTATACTTTTAAGATATTCTTTAATGGCATTTAAAAGTTCTTCTTCATCAATTACAGTTGTGTTAGGGCAATGATTTACACCCATTGAGTTTCTCCCACTACATACCCATCTTATATATTCTGGTCCGTCATCTGTATATTTTCTTTTTATTCTTCTAAAGGAATAGCCACAATGTTTGCAATATATTAGCGTACTAAATACATACTCTGTTTTTTCTCTTTTATTTTTTAGTTTAAATTCATTTGACCTCTGTTCTAAAATTTCTTGCGTTCTATTAAATAATTCATCCGATATAATTCTCATTTCTGGTTTGTCAGCAACAATCCAATCTTCTTCTGGTAAATCTTTTCTTGATCCTGTTATAAAGTCAGTAATTTCTGATTTCTTATTTGTTACTCTACCTGTATATATTGGATTTTTTAGCATTCTTACAATAGAAGTTTGTACCCATTTTGACTTTGTTTTCTTTGTTCTTATTCCTCTATCATTTAATTCCCAAGCAATTTTCGTTGTTCCCATTCCTTTATATACATAGCTTTCAAATATTTCTTTTACAATTTTTGCTTCTTCTTCATTTATTTTTAAAGTATATTTTTCTCCTGGTATTTTGTCATAACCAAATACTAAGTTAGGTACTCGACCTTTTTTAGCTGTAATGTCTTTTCCGAATTTAACCCTTTTAGACATATTGGCACTTTCTTGCTGTGCCATCGCACCTAAAATGGTTAGTATAAATTCTGACCCACCTTCCATAACTTCGCCATTGTTTAAGAAATCTACTTGTATTCCATAGGATTTTAGCTCTCTTATACTTTGTAATAAATCTACTGTATTCCTAGCAAAACGGCTAACATCTTTAACAACTACTCTTTCAAATTTTTTTGCCTTTGCGTCTTTCATCATTTGTTGGAATTGTTTTCTATTTTTTATTTGCTTTCCAGAAATTCCTTCATCTGCATATAGCTTGTACAACTCATAACCGTTCTTTTGGGTAAATTCATTAAAGAATTCTATTTGCTTTTCAAGAGAGTCTATTTGTGCTTCTTTTTCAGTTGATACTCTACAATATGCTGCAATTTTCATAACTTAAATTCTCACTTTCTTATATATTGTTTTGTGTCTGTAACTTTATATTCGTTCTGTTACATTTTAGCACATAAGTTATAAAAAAGCAATAAAAAACTACTCTCTTTTTGAGAATAGTTTTAATTTGTATTTGATTAGTTGTTTTCAGCTAAATATTTTTCAAAAACTTCTATTGTTAATTCTTCATTGTTTTCATATTTTTCCTTTGTATAATCTCCTTTTCCATCACTATATGATTGTAAAAATTTTATAAATTCGTGTAATCCTAGCCTTTCTCTTAATTCTTTTTGTTTTGCCACCATATTTCATTTCTCCTTTATTATCCTACACTTACTTGTGCATTTTCTTGTGTGTTTTCTTATGTATTTTTATTTTCTAATAATATATTTTTCATTTCAAGTATATCGTAAAAGGGAATGTTAATACCTTTCTTGGCAAGTTTTATAACATTCATTGATGTTCCTATTATCTCTTGCTTCAAAGTTTCAGTTATCTCAACATCTTTCATTTTATTTTGATATTTACTTTCTATGTATTCTTCAGTTGTTGGAAAAATATTTTGTATTAAAAATGCTTTTTCTTTTCCTAATACTTTTCCAAAGACAAAGTTATAAACTTTCTTTCGAGTTTTCTTTTTATTTTCATATATAACTTTATATTTATCAACTTTACTTGATATTGGGACAAACCATATTATTTCTTTATTTTCTGGATCATTAAAACAAAAATAGCAAGGTCTTTTATTTCCATTTTCTTTATTTTGCATTAATTTGTAATCTTTAAATATATCAAAAAATTCATCTTTTATAAAATAAAATTTTCCGTTTTCTACTTTCATTTTTACCTCATTTCTAACAAAAAATCTACCTTCGAAAAGGTAGATTTTTATTAACATTTGTCCATCTACGCATTTATTTGTCGCAAGTAGGGTTGCGAGTAACATTTGCACACCTATGCACTTTTACCCCGCAAATAGGGTTGCGGCTAACATTTGATTTGGACAAGATACATTTTGTATCTCTATTATTATATTCATTATAACCTTTTTTATTAACAAAAGTCAATACATTTTGTCTATTTTTTCTATTCAATCCATTCTGTCTATTTTATTAAAACTGTATTTTTATAATTCTATTTCAGATTCTATTTCGTGAGAATTTTGAAAATTATAATCAAACTTTATCTTTTCATCATTCTCTGCCAAGTTATATGCCAAAACTCCAGCCATAGCTTGTACTATTTGTTCCTCTGTATTAGGATTATAAAATGTAATATTTAAATCCTTTTTCAAAATTCTCACCTTCTTTCTTTTCAATACTATTATTAAAGTTCTAAAAATATTACTAAATTAAAAAATTCACTTTGATTTAACAAAGTGATTATCTTGAATATACATTTGAACTTTTTATACTACTTGCTCTCACAATATTTTTTACTACTCTTGGTACATCTTTTGTAACATTTATTCCTTTTCTTAAAACTAAATTGCTAGAATTTTTATCATATTGATATATTGATCTATTCCATTTAGCAAATGCAATGTCTGACATTTCAGATTTTGCTGATAGAAACTCGCTATCTCTTTTTAACAATTCAAGTAAAGCATAATATTCTTCTATTAAATTCTTTTTCTTTTTTCTAATATAAGTTTTACTATACTCTTTATTGTATTCAGCCTTTTTCTTCATTGATTCATTATGTCTTATCTCTTTTTCGTTAGTATATCTTGTATCTTTTTGAATTACTTGAGAAATATAACTTTGAGAAACTCCAACTGTTTTAGCAATAATATCTTGTTTTTGGTGTTCTTCAAAATACATTTGTAATATTCTTTCTTTTTTATCCATTTTGTCCTCCTTTCTTACTTATTGCGTTAGCAACAATGTTATTGGGTACCCGTTCAAAATCTTTGATTTTGCTAACGGGTAATGTTCTTATATTTTTTACTTGCACTTTTTTAGGTATAAAAATACCATATATATAAAGTACAACTCGTAATTTATATACATCATTTGACAATTATAAATATTTATTGTAATATATTATTATAGAGAAAGTATTAAAACTGACATAAAATGCAAGTTAATACTTTGCTGCATAAAATAGATTACATTTCTATTATAGTGTAATACTTTTTAAAAGTCAATATATTACAATAAATTTTTTAAAAAATTTTATGAATAGGAGAAAATTATGAAAATGAATTTAGAATATGGCTTTAACAATGAGTCAATGCCAAAATTTGAAGAATATGAAATAAAGGTAATAAATAACATCAAATATGTTGTTCCTAAAATTTTGGAAATACATAGAACAAACTATTCCTTAATTGATTTTGATGATTATAAAGAAAATGATAAACCATTAATAGATTTTATCAATTTAGGAAAATTATCTTTAGAACAAAAAGAAGATACTGACAAGTTATTGCTTGAATATGTAAATCAATATGGACTTTTAGGACTTATACACGACTTTCCAGTAAATAGATATTACACATTAGATAAGGAAATACTATTAAAAGAATTTAATTATATCAATAATAGTGATTGCTTTAGCACAATGAAAATAATTGATTATTTTAAAATATTCTTTCCTAATGCTACTGATGAAGAAATAAAAGAATTATTAGAAAAAGTAAACAAAAATATATATGAACATAGTATGGAAAAATTTATTTCTCCAGAAATAAATAATTTGTTATTTGAAAATGAAAAATATTACGAACAAGTAGATATGATAATAAAATATGCTCAATTTATGTATAATACTTTAAAAGAATTGAAAAAAGATAATGGAGAATATATCAATACAAGAGAAATAAATAAACTAGAATCAAATCACATAAGAGTTAATTTAGAATATGACGGACTAACAATACATATTAGGAGTTTAAAAGAATACATAGATGAACACTTTAAATTATATGCAATACAAGAAAAGAAATATTTAAAACTGTGTAAGCATTGTGGAAAAGCATTTATTGCTAACAACCCGAAAACAGTATATGATACATTTAGTTGTAAAAACCAAGAAAATGTTTACAACAGTAGAGCAAGGTTAAGCTCAAATGTAATAAAAACAAAAGATGGACTAACTGTAAAAGTAACACCAAGTGAAGAATTATCTAATGAAATAATAAGAAAACTAAAAAAGAAAAAATAATAATTTGTATAAAGAGAGTTGCTATACTCTCTTATTTTATGCAAATACGCACTAAATATAAACCTATTTATGCTCGTTTATAAGGAATAGCAACAAGTATTATTTAAAAATAAAATTTTATATAATTCAATTGGTTGTAAAACGAGCAATAGGAGGTGGATATATGAGTGCAATAGACAGACTATATTCTATCAACAATAAAACTGTTAAGAAATCAATTAACATTGATGATAGTTTATATAAAAGACTAATGAGATATACTAAAAAGAACTATGACGCAACAATTAGTGATATGATAAATGTTTGTATTGAAGATTTACTGTCTACTGGAAGTGTAAAATATTATGCCAAACCAGAAGATGAGATAACAATTTATAGAAGTGTAATGATTAGAAAAGAAAATGCAGAAGCTTTAAATAAGATAACGCAAGAAACGGGAATTTCACTAACAAGATTAGTAAATATAGCAATGAAAGAATTTTTAGATAAATATAATAAATAATATTTAGGAGATTATCATAAAACATTGATAATCTTTTATTTTTATGATATTATTCTTTCAGAGAAATAGTAATTTACCAAAAAGATTGTCAGTAATGACAGTCTTTTTTGTACGACAGGCAGTTATACAAATAAATTAGTTCAGTGCAACTAATCTATTTTTTTATTATATATTGACTTTTAACGATAACTATTATAAA
>CAMOBD010000088.1 GCA_946578345.1 uncultured Clostridium sp. | reverse complement strand
TTTCAAATAAAATAATTTCATTCTTTTTTTCTTCCATAAGAACACATCCTTTATATAAAATTTAGTTCTTACAATTTTTATTTCTCCATATACTATTGCATTTATTAATGCCTGAACTATTGTTCGTATTTTATAACATTTTCTATTAAATGTCAAGTTAAATTTAATTTATTTTATATGATATATCTCTATAAATTTTCATAATAATTCATAAACTCTTGCTTTTTTTAATTTATTGATATATTATTATATCATAAATTTTGTGCAATTAGATAAGTCATTGCACAAAAAAATATATAGCAAATGAATAAAAATATGAGGTGAACAATATGATTAATTCTGACCAAAATCCTGAATTTGTGAATTCTTTTTTGGATTATTCAATTACGATTTTGAATAAATCCCCCAATTCAGTTAAAGAATATAATTATGATTTAAATATGTTTTTAAAATATATGAAAATTCATTTTAAATTGACAAAAGAAACTGATTTCAAAAACATAAGTATAAAAGACTTTAGTTTAGACACATTAAAAAGCATTACTTTAGAAGATATACACTCCTTCCTCTCCTACCTCGCACTTAATCAGCGGAAGTAAGCCTGCAACAAGAGCAAGGAAGATTTCAACAATACGTATCTTCTTCTCGTATCTATCTCAAAAGGCTCATTTGATAGATAGTAATCCAGCTCAAAACTTAGAAACACCAAAGCTTGATAAACGTCTACCTAAATATTTGTCTTTAGATGATAGTAAGAAATTATTAAATGTTACAGTAAATGATGAAAGTGATGAAAATAAAGAACGTGACTACGCTATTATTACTCTCTTTCTTAATTGTGGATTACGTTTATCCGAATTGATAGGCATAAACTTGCAAGATATTAATTTTGATGATTATAAACTTACTGTTATAGGAAAAGGTAATAAAGAACGTACTATTTACCTCAATAAAGCTTGTATAAATGCTATAAAGGATTATATTAAAGTCAGGCCCACAGAAGGCGTTAAAAACGATTCTAAAGCTTCTAACAAGGCATTATTTTTAAGCAAGCGTCGCGAACGCATTAGTAATAGAACTGTTCAATATATAGTAGAAAAGGAATTACGAAAAGCAGGACTTGATACTTCTAAATATTCTACACATAAATTAAGACATACAGCTGCCACATTAATGTATCAATATGGAGAAGTTGATATTCGCGCCTTGCAAGAAATATTAGGACATAAGAGTATCTCTACTACTGAAATATATACTCATGTAAGTAATGAACAGGCGCGAGATGCTATTGAACGAAATCCTTTAGCAAATTTATAAGAATAAATTTAATTAGAATATTTTAAATAATACAAAGAATGGAGAAACTAAAGATGTTTAAAAAATTAAATAAAATGAAACATGAAAAAAGTAATAAAATCAAAATTTCAGAAAGTACTAATCTAAATAATGAAATAACAATCACAAAAAAGCATACTAAAACTGATAAAGTAATAAATGTGATTCTATGTATCATAGTTTTTTTGATACCCTTATTAACGATACCAAGAATGGTTGCTCTTAATTGGTATAATATTGTCAAATATATAGCATTACTAATTTGCGGAACAATACTACTAATATGTATTATATTAAAACGAAAAGAATTAAAATTTGATTTAATAGACAAAACATTATTAGCATTTTTTATTTTTATTGTATTAAGCACAATCTTTTCTATAAATGTACCTAAAGCAATTTTAGGAGAGGAAAATAGATATGAAGGGCTTCTTACCTTTATAGTATATTTTCTAACATATTATTGTGCAAAATATTATTTCACTTACAATAAACATTTAAAAACATTTGCTATTATTGTAGTCTCAATCACTTCAGTTATAGGAATATTGCAATATTATAACATCTTTCCTTTATATTATATATTTGATATTCCGTATGTTGAAAGTTTTGCATCTGCAACTTTTGGGAATAGAAATTTCTTTGGAAGTTTCCTATCAATGATAGTACCTATTTTTATGGCTTTATATATAATAAAAAAGAAAAAAGTCTATTTAATCATGAGTTTTCTTTCTTTTGGGGCAATTTTAGTAACCATGACTAGAAGTGCATGGGTTGGATTAGCTGCAGCATCTGTTTTAGGATTAATATATGTCATTAAAAATTTTAATAAGGATATATTAATTCGTACAATACATATTATTGTTGGCTTTGTTATTATATTTATTTTTGTATTAATACCTCCACCATTTATCTCTAATTTGATTAGTGGAAATACAAATATTAACTCATTAGCAGGAAGATTTGATCTAACAAACGAGGATTTAGAAATTTTATTTAGTGAAACAACTGAACAGAAAAAAGCAAATTTAGGGTCAGGTAGAATTGGAATTTGGATATTGAGTTTAAAAGCAGTTGCTCAAGAACCTCTTTTGGGTACAGGACCTGATACATTAAAAGATGCATTAATTTATAATGTTACTGAAGAGACTATTGCTAGAATGGAAAAAACTCACGCGTATGTTGATAAGGCTCACAACGAATATTTACAAATTGCTGCTACTATTGGAATTCCAGCATTAATAATATATTTGGCATTTATTATACAAATAATTTTTAAAGATAAAAAATTATTTGAACATAATGCAACGTTTATTTTTATAGTAGCAATTGTTTCTTATTTAGCTCAGGCTTTCTTCAATATTAGTACAATTGGTGTAACGCCTATATTATGGTTATTACTTGGCATAGTTCAAAATGAGAAATTTAAAGAGAATTTATAAATATTACTTTATATCCGGTTCCACATGTCACATATATTTTTTCTTGATATATGTGACAGTCAGATGGAACGGATTTTTTGTTAACATCCTATATTCACGATAGTATTGGCTCTATCTGTTCCTTATCTAATGCTTTCTCAATTGTAGGAATTAAATACTTAAAATCAGCAACAATAGAACGTGGCTTAGTTATTGGGTTATCCTGTTTAAATGGCACAAAAAAATAATTATTTCTATTAAGTAATTTCCCAATGTTTTCTGCACTTCCAGACAGTCCATCATTTGTAGATATAGCTAAAACTACTGGATTATTGTTTCTTAAATGTGATTTCGCAGCCATAAGCACTGGTGTATCTGTTATTCCATTTGCAAGTTTAGCTATTGTATTTCCGTGAACATGGAGCAATAACCATTATGTCAGTTAGCTTCTTAGGTCCTATAGGCTCTGCACCTTGAATAGTGTGAATTATTTCATTCTTCTCAGTAATTTCTTTTATTTCATCAATATATTCTTTAGCTTTTCCAAATTTAGTATCTAAATTGTATGAGTTAAAAGACATAATAGGTATTATATCAGCATTTTCTTTTTTTATCTTCTTTAATTCTTCTATCACAGCTTTAAAAGTGCAAAAAGACCCCGTAAAAGCAAATCCAATTTTCTTTCCTTCTAATTTCAAAAACAACACTTCCTTTCCTAATACTACATTACTATATAGTATGCCATTATGTAAAGTGAAGTGTTAGTCAAAATTAAAAGTTCTAGTAATTAGAATTTAACTAATTATATTTTAGTTCAAGTTATATATTTTTCATTTTTAATTTACGACTTAAGGTGGGGACCGACAAGTTACAGTCTGTAGAAAAAATACTCATGAATAAAAAACTTGTTTTTTATTCATGGTAGAAAGTATACTAAAAACCTTGTATTTTTTCATATAGACTGTTACGCAGTTGGGGGTCGGAAATAAAAATTAAAAATATATAACTTGAACAATAACAGTTAAATTCTAATTGCTAGAAATCTATTTTAAATACGAGCTAATGATATTTTTTACTTTAGGTAAAAGATAATGACTACCTCCCCTATCTTCTACATTTTCTATCATGTTTATTGTAACAATTTGTTCACTTTCATCATCACTTACTACAATTGCATTAAACCATCCAAGTTCTTCTCCATCTTCATCTTTTGATGATTTTAATTCTGCTGTACCAGTTTTTCCAGCAATAGTTACACCACTTATTTGTGCTTCATGAGCTGTACCATTTCTATTTTCTACAACTTGAATCATATCATCTATTATTTCTTCTGCTGCATCTTTTGAAAAAGCATTCTCTACTAAATATTCCGTATTATCTGAAAGTTCAATATGTGGTTTAATCATATTGCCATCATTTACAAATGCTGAATATATAGATGCCATATGTAAAGGATTTACTAGTACTTGCCCTTGACCATATCCAGAATCTGCAAGTTGTACTTCTGAAGCAAACTCATTATTCTCCGCAAATTGTGATGTTGACATTGAAATTGGAAAATCAATTGATTTGTCAAATCCAATATTTAAAAGTTGCTTAGCAAATGTGTCACTACCAATTTTTAGTGCTGCTTTCGCAAAATATATGTTATCTGAATAAATTAATGCGTTTCTTAGATTTGCTGCACCACTATAAGTAGTTAATGTTGTGACCTTATAGTCTCCCCAACTTGAATTATTTTGCCAACTTGTTCCACTTGTGCCGAAATTTTCTTCTGCAGTAAAACTTCCACTTGTTAAACCTATAGCACCAGTTACAGGTTTAAATGATGAACCAGGTGCCCAAGTACTTTCGTATCTCGCAAACATAGGAGTATCTTCACTAGAGCTTAATGTATTCCATTCTTCATCTGTAAAACCTGTTATGAATTTATTAGAGTCAAAACTTGGAGTGCTTACCATTGCTAGTACTTCTCCTGTCTTTGAATTCATTACTACAGAAAGACCATTGTCTCCATTAAATTCATCATAGATTTCTTTTTGTAACTCAATATCAATGGTTGTTTTTATAGTTTCTCCATCTTCTATATCAGTTTCTGCTATAGTTTTAAGTGTATTTTCGTTTTCATCAACTATATATATACCACTACCATTTTTGCCTTTTAGTCTGTCCTCAAATGCAAGTTCCAAACCAGTTTTTCCGATCAAACTGCTTTCAGTATATCCTTCTCCTTTATGAGCTTCTAATTCTTCGCTACTTATTCCTCTTATATATCCAACCAAATGAGCAGCAACTTCTCCATAAGGATATTCTCTCTCTCCATCTTCGTTTGTTGTTGCTAAAACTTTTCCATTTCTATCTAGTATATTTCCTCTTTTCCCTGTATTTGCATAAACTCTTACTTTATAATTTTCTTCTAGATCTGGGAAAATTAAATTTGAATACCAGTTTATATAGTATTTATTATCGTCTTGCCTATCGAAATTCATAGTATAATCATATGATAGTTCTCCTGCCAATGTATCAAAAGACATTGTATATGTTACTGTATATGACTTATTTTTCTTATCTATATTAGAAGTAATATTACTTACTTCAATATTCGTAGCTTCTATTCCCTCATAAATATTTTTATTTCTTGCAATATATGTATCGTGGTCAACACGTGCTTTGGTTGAGTCAGATAATAGCAAATACATACCTTCATAATCTTGATTTTTTAGGCAATCTATATATGCATTAAATACTTCATCAGGTGTATTTTGGTCCATATTTGAAATAATGTACCATGCCACTCCACCTGCTATAAGCAACAATAGAACTATAATTCCAATAATAATCCAAATTTTCTTTGA
>CAMOBD010000087.1 GCA_946578345.1 uncultured Clostridium sp. | reverse complement strand
AACCTATGACCTCCTGCTTGTAAGGCAGATGCTCTCCCAGCTGAGCTATGCGCCCATTTCCTTCGACCTCCTTAGTATACTAAATTTTTAAGCGTTTGTCAACTACTTTTTTAAAATTTTTTAGAAATTATCATATTTGAAAAATTATGTATACTGTGATATAATATAGATAGTTTCTTTTTTTAGTTTTTAATGTTAATACATTATTAACTACTCCCACGATTGAGGTGGAACTAAATGATGTGGTGCAATTTAAAGTGCACACTCATTCCTCGATTGTGTTCAACATATACATTTTTACATTTAAAAGGAGGAAGAAAAAAATGAAAAAGCGGTCAATCCGAACGATAGCAATCTTGATGGTGATGGTACTATTCGTCACCACAACAGCATCTGCGATTCGTATCGTAGATGAGGCGGAAGTTTACGTAGACGGACGACAGAAAAATGTCGACGCTTTCGTGAACAGCGACGATGAAATCTGCGTTTACGACGTAGATGACATCTACTACATTCTCCCTGAACTGGAGGATGAGGACTATTATATTAGTCCTTCCAGGGACTACTATGTTGTTTCTAAGTATGTCGAATATCTGGATGGATATAGTTATACCATCCAGGGAGATACCATTTACATCTATTCTGGTGTAATTGACATCGGTGACATTACGGGAGGAGATAACAACGGCGACGACAACGATTCGAACTGGGATGACTATGAAGACGCAAACGTCTTTGTAAACGGTATGAGAACCTATACTCGCACAGCCTATGTTGATGGAAGTAATGCATTCGTAGATGATGTTTACGATGTGTATTTAATCTTCGAAGAAGCAAGAAATTCTCATGTACGATTTGAGACTGACCGGATTAATATTCGGCAGCTGGCGAGCAGGTATGGTTATTCGTATGTTTTGCAAGACAATAACGTATACCTGAACAACGACCGAAATGATCCAGTTCAAATCTATGCTGATGGGGAAGAAATGTATTTCCCTGACCAGCAACCTGTAATAGTGCCTGCAGGACGGACAATGGTTCCGATACGCTTTGTGGCTGAGTATACAGGTGCGGATGTCACCTGGGATGGTGCAAACAAAAGAGTTATCATTGAAGATGGCTATAACAAAATAACCATCTGGCAAGGCAAAACATTATGCCATATAAATGGCCGGTATTACGATGATTTGCTTGATGTAGCACCATATGAGACTCATGCGAGAACAATGGTACCGTTACGATTTGTTCTCGAGAATTTGGGATATACTGTCAGATACGACAGTAGTCAAAATGTAGATATTGTCAGACTTAGTTCCATCTGGTAATTTCACACCCCTAACCTTTAGGTTAGGGGATTTTTACATAATCGATATAAAGAAGTCCAATTTTTTGTATAAATTTCCAATTTTAGCATATATTATTTCTAAGAAGATTTATAAAAAATAGGAGCTGTTAACAGCTCGAATGGAGGGATATATGCTAAATTTTACAAAGATGACAGGTCTTGGAAATGATTATATTTATATAGACTGTACAAATGGGAAAAATCTAAAAAACATTCCGGAGATGGCAAAAGAACTTAGTGATAGACATTTTGGAATAGGAGCAGACGGACTTATATTAATTGATAAAGCTGATGATGGAAAGTCTGACTTTAAGATGAGAATATTTAATAGTGATGGCAGTGAAGCAGAAATGTGTGGTAATGGAATTAGATGTGTAGGGAAATTTATACATGATAATAAGATGGCAGATAGTGATAAAATATCTATAGAAACACTTGCAGGAGTGAAAAAATTGAAGATACTTGAAGATGAATACGGCAATTGCAATGAAGTGATTGTGGATATGGGAGAGCCTATATTTCATGATAAAAATATACCTTACCAAGTGTATGAGCCATTTACTAAAGATTTGGACTTAAATATAGAGGGAGAAAAAATGCGTTTTACAGTTCTTTCTATGGGAAATCCTCATGCTGTGACTTTTGTGGAAGATCTAGACGATTTGCAGATAGAAATGTGTGGACCAGTTGTGGAAAACAATCCAATTTTTCCTAATAGAACTAATGTTGAGTTTGTAGAAATAATAGACAAGAATAATATAAAGGTAAGAGTTTGGGAAAGAGGAGTAGGAGAAACATTTGCATGTGGAACAGGAGCATGTGCAGCAGTGGTGGCATGTGGATTAAATGGTTATACAGATGAAAATGTTACAGTTAAATTACCAGGAGGAAAATTAAAAGTTGAATGGGGAAAAGATAACCATATTTATATGCAAGGACCAGCTACTACTGTGTACGAGGGAGAACTGAACTTGTAAAATGAAATTTAATGATTACTTAATAGTAAGTAGAACCGTCGTGGCAAAGCATGCATAATTTGAAAATTTTTAAGTAGAAAAACGGATAAGCTAAAAAGTTGACAAACTATGTAAAATGAACTATAATGGAGATATATGTTGTTGTAAAAAATAAAAAATAATTTTTTGTTTTAATGAAGGAGGACTATTACATGAAAGCAACAACAGTCGAACGGATTGCAGTAACGATGTTTAAGAAAGGAGCAATGTATGCTGGAGCTACAGCCCAGCTCTTGCAGGAGAAAAGTATTTGGGATTTTGCTCTAAAATGGTTGGAAATAGACAAATCAAAGAGGGATTTCTTTGACAATAAGATTAGAGGTACAATTCTAAATGAAAGAGCCTTAAATATTTTATTGGAGATGCAACCAGAGCAAAGAAATGCAATTAAGCGAATTCTGAGAGAACCAGAAGGGGACCTGTATTTGGAAACAATCCATAAAATTGAAAAATACAATTTGAAGGACATTTCCAAAAAATTCTGGGCTATGGACCCAGGTGACAGGAATATCTTAGGCAAGATTCTCAATGATGTTGAACTACTAAAGGATATTATCGAGATGGATGATGATGAGAAAAAAGTTCTTCTTGATATCTTACTACATCCGGAAGACTATCCTGAAATCTGGACAAAAGACTACTCTGATTGAGTTGCCTAACCCAAAGGAGAAATTAAAATTTCTCTTTTGGGTATTTTTATTTGATTTGCAAAGTCGCTTTTTATGCTGTAGGAAAATGTAGCAAATACGAATTATTTAATAAAATCCTAATATAATAATAATGTACGTGAATGCTTTAGTTTATTGAGAATTTTAAATAAATAAAGTTTTGGGGAGGTAACCATGATTAAAATTAATAAAAATTTTTTAAAGTTACAAGATAGTTATTTGTTTTCGACTATTAATCAAAAGGTAAATGGATATATTGCTCAAAATCCTAGTGCAGATATAATAAAATTAGGAATTGGAGATGTGACAAGACCAATCCCACAAGTTATTTTAGATGCAATAAAAAAAGCAACTGATGAAATGGGGAATGTAGAAACTTTTAAAGGGTATGGACCAGAGCATGGATATGACTTTTTAAGAGAGAAAATAGTAGAAAATGAATATTCAGAATTGGGAATAGATGTAGATGAAATATTTGTATCAGATGGAGCAAAATGTGATACAGGAAATATAGTAGAAATATTTGATGAAAATATAAAAATTGCTATTACAGACCCTGTATATCCGGTATATTTGGACACAAATGTTATGTATGGAAGGACAGGTGAATTTAATAGTCAGACTGGAATGTATGATGGCGTAATTTACATGAAAGCGAACGAAGAAAATAATTTTGAGCCCAAACCAGAAGAATTAGAAGAAATTCCAGATTTAATATACATATGCTCACCAAACAACCCAACAGGAACAGCAATGACTAAAGAAACTCTGAAAAAGTGGGTAGACTTTGCAAAAGAACATAATAGCATAATTTTATATGATGCTGCATATGAAGCATTTATTGAAGAAAAGGATATTCCACACAGCATATATGAAATAGAGGGAGCAAAAGAAGTTGCAATAGAATTTAGAAGCTTTTCTAAAACAGCAGGATTTACTGGACTAAGATGTGCATACACAGTAGTGCCAAAAGAATGTGAAGTGGAAAAAATAAGTCTAAATAAAATTTGGGAAAGAAGAAGTAGTACAAAATTTAATGGAGTATCATATATAATTCAAAGAGGTACAGAGGCAACATATACCAAAGAAGGGAAAGAACAAATAAAGAAAAATATAGAGTATTACAAGGAAAATGCAAGAATAATAAGACACGGATTAAAAGAGGTAGGGATTACAGCATATGGAGGAATAAATGCACCATATGTGTGGCTAAAAACACCAAAGAACATGAAATCTTGGGAGTTTTTCGACTTGTTATTAGAAAAGTATAATATAGTAGGGACACCAGGAGTAGGCTTTGGACCTAGCGGAGAGGGATACTTTAGATTAACAGCATTTGGAGACAGAGAAAAAACAATTGAAGCAATTGGACGTCTCAAACTTTGACAAAAGGGACACTCCTTTTTGTCAAAGTTTTTGGACATTTGGGACACTCCTATGTAAGTCGGTCTAAAATTTTCTGCTTTCTAGATCTGTCCCAAAAACGAATCTTTTTTCGTTCGCAGACCTGTCCCAAAAACGAAATGCCACAAAATAGTCTGTCCCTAAAGTGACAAAATCGCATTTCGTGCAAGTTCGTCACAGCGGTTGTTATACTCGTTATCTGCATGTCCTTTTACTTTAAAAAAAGTTACATCATGAACTTTGGTTAGTTCTATTAATTCTTGCCAAAGTTCTTTATTTTTTACATCTTTTTTATCAGATGTTTTCCAATTATTTCGTTGCCAACCATTAATCCAATGTTGCAAAAAGGCATTTACAACATAAGCACTGTCACTATATACATTTACTTTACATGGGTATTTTAAAAGTTTAAGAGCCTCTATAACAGCAGTAAGTTCCATTACATTATTAGTAGTATCCTTTTTCCCTCCTGATATTTCCTTTTTATTATCTTTGTGCATAAGAATTGCTCCCCAGCCACCAGGACCAGGATTACCAGAGCATGCACCATCTGTATATATTGTTACTTCTTCCATAGTTTTCCTCCAATAAAAAATATTATAGTAATTTAAATTTAATATTTATGAAATTATACCAACAAATGATTATTTATACAAGTGATTATTACAAAAATGTAAGGAAGTATCAAAAATAATGCGCATGTAAGTGCAACATAGAAGATAGGTAAAACAATAACTATCTTTAATTTTTTTCAAACTATAGCAAATAAGAAACATATGTGGTACAATAATAATGTAATATCTCAAAATATTTTACGGAGGTGTTTTATGGGAGAAGAAAATGAAAAAATAGAATTTAAAACATCAACGGCAGAATTACAGTCAGCGTTGGATTCAATAGTTGCAATATTAAATAAACATCAAAAAGGAATTTTATATTTTGGCGTGAAAAATGATGGGACTCCTGTAGGCCAAATAATAGGAGCAAACACATTAAGAGATGTTTCAAGAGCAATAACTGACCATATTGAGCCTAAAATATTTCCTATAGTAGAAAAAGTAATGTTAAATGGTAAAGAATGTATTAAAGTTGAGTTCGAAGGCAATAATATACCATATTTTGCTAATGGTAGAGCTTTTATAAGAGTATCAGATGAAGACAAAAAAATATCCCAAAAAGAATTAA
>CAMOBD010000086.1 GCA_946578345.1 uncultured Clostridium sp. | reverse complement strand
CTTTTATCGCACATCTATTATACTATTTACAGGCTCACTGTGCAAATAAGGATTTAAAAATATAAGTTATACATTTAATTTCTATTAAAAGTATTCATTATAATATTTTCATTAAATCATTGTTAAAGTTTTGAAATTATTATAAATTCATTAATAATCTACACTTATTACTATTATGATTAGATAAAAGAGGTATTTTATGAAAATTAAAACATTATCAAATATGATTTTTCGTTATGTTAAAAACAAGTATTTAAGAATCAAATTGAAAAATAAGAACGCATCTATCATTGCTAATAATTGTAATGGTAGTTTTATTATGCATGATTTACATATGAAATTTAATACACCTACCGTGAATTTATTTATTGAAGCTCCTGATTTTATTGAATTTGTTAATAATCTTGATTTTTACTTAAAATGTGAACTAGAAGAAAAACAAACTAAAGAAAATTATCCAATTGGTGTATTAGATAATAAAGTTGTAATACATTTCTTGCACTATGAAAGTTTTGAAAGTGCAAAAGAAAAATGGAATATTAGAAAAAAAAGGGTGGATTTAAATAATGTTTATATTTTTATGACTGATAGAGATGGATTTAATTTAGATACTTTAAAGGCATTTAATGAAATTAAATATCCAAAAGTATTATTTAGTCATATAGATTATCAAAATGAAAATATTATTTATTTTCCAAAATACAAAAATCATAAATGTGTAGGTATTTTAAGTAATTATTCAGGATGGTTTGGAAAAAGAGAATATGATATTTTTAATTATGTAGATTTTTTAAATGATAATTAATTGAATTGGAGGAATTTATATTGTCTAAAATAAGTATAAGGAAAAATTATTTATATAATTTATCCTATCAATTATTAATTATTATAACACCGTTAATAACAACACCTTATGTTTCACGTGTTTTAGGCGCTAATGGCATTGGGACTCACAGTTATTATGAATCCATTACATCATATTTTGTTTTATTTGCAAATATTGGATTATCTATATATGGACAAAGAGAAATTGCTTATTATCGTGAAGATTTAAATAAAAGAAGTGAGATTTTTTGGAATTTAAAAGTACTGAGCTTTATAACTTCTTTATTCTCATTATTAATATATCTTATTTTTGGGTTTTATCATAAAATGAATATATTATATTTTATATTGTCACTTAATATAATAGCTGTTGTCTTTGATATATCTTGGTTTTTTCAAGGTTTGGAAGAATTTAGTAAAACAGTGTTAAGAAATACCTTTTGTAAAATAGCTAACATTTTTTTTATATATTTATTTATTAAAGATCCAACAGATTTAGCTCTTTATACTTTTGGATTTTGCTTTTTTACATTATTAGGAAACATATCTCTGTGGTTATATCTCCCAAAATATGTGAATGGTATTGATTTAAGTAAGATTAAGCCTTTCAAAGATTTTAAGGTTGTTTTGATATTATTTATTCCAACTATTGCTGTACAAATTTATACTGTTCTTGATAAAACAATGATAGGTTTGATTACTCAAGATTCATTTCAGAATGGATACTATGAACAAGCAATGAAAATTACAAAAATTGTTTTAGCGTTAGTTAATTCATTAGGTGCTGTTATGATTCCACGTATAGGTTTTCATTATAATAGAGGAGAATTTGATGTGATAAAAACTTATATGTATAGAGGTTATCGCTTCGTTTTTTTAATTGGATTTCCGTTGTGTCTTGGTATTGTTTCTGTTTCTAGCAATTTTGTACCATGGTTTTTTGGTAATGGCTATAATGATGTTGTTCCCCTGTTAAAAATACTAAGTTTTTTAATTATTTCAATTGGTATGAGTAATTTAACAGGGATGTTATATTTAATTCCAACTGGGAGAGAAAAATTTTTTACTGTTTCTGTAATTATAGGTGCAATAATAAACTTTTTTTTAAATCTAGTTTTAATTCCTAAATTTTTATCAATTGGTGCTGCGATTGCATCATTATTTGCTGAGTCATTAATTAGCATTGTACAGTTTTATTTTGTTAGAGATGAGCTCAATATAAAATACATTTTATCTTCTTCTATAAAATATATTTTATCTTCAATTGTTATGTTTATTATGCTATCAATTACAGGAAAATATTTATCGCCTTCTATATTTAATACATCGTTATTAGTGTTTTCTGGAGGTATGTTATATTTTATAGTTTTATTCATTATAAAGGATTCTTTTTTTATTGAACATTTAAATAAACTTTTATCATTTATTAGATCATATTTAAAAAAGAAATAGTGGTTTCTAATTTTGTACATCATGAAAATAAACTTCTAAGCCAATCATTTGAAGATGATTTCTATTTATGTATTATCTAAATTGTAATCACTTAGATAGTTTGAAAATAATATTTATAACATTGAACTATAAAACCAATGTAAAAATATGAATTTATTGATTTATTTAACTATTTATTATTATAGGAAAATGTAGTATATTCCTTTTTTTATGAATTAAGCAATAAGAAAACAAATTTACAGATTTCAATTTATATATCCATGTTTAGTAAAATTATTAAACCGTAATCAATCACGGATGAATAAGGTTGATAGAAAGGAGAAAGTATATTGTATATGGCTACTTTGATAAGTCAATTATAATATACCATGTTAAAATGAAGAAGTTATTATTTTGTGGTTTGTCTAGCGTTCTAGGAGGTGTAGAAATTTATACAATAAATTTAAGTAAAAATTTAGATAAAAATAAATACAGTATTAGTTTTTTAGTTGATGGCAAAGCCCCTATCTCATATCAGAAACTAATCAGTGATATCAATGTGAATGTTATATATAGTCCAAATTTGGACAAAAAAAATTATTTTAAAAGAATTAAATTCTTGAATAACCTTTATAAAACAAATAACTTTGATATTATATATTTTAATACAAGTTTTTTGCATAGGTTTGAGATTATTAGTTTAGCAAAAAAACATAACATAAAAAAAAGAATTATTCATTCTCATAATTCATCATATGGATATCAACCAAATAAATTTGTAGTATATATAGAAGAATATTATAAGCGAAATTTATCAAAATATTCTGACACTTTACTTGCTTGTTCAAAAACAGCTGGTGACTTTACATTCGGAATTAATGATTATAAAATCATTCCAAATGGAATAGAAATAAAAAAATTTATTTATGATGAACAAATTAGAAATATACTTAGAACTAAATTAAATGTTATTGATAAAAAAATCGTAGGCCATATTGGGCGTATAAATGAACAAAAAAATCCACTATTTCTTATTGATATTTTAACGGAGTTATGTAAGTTAGATGATAACTATTGTATGATTCATATTGGTGAAATTCAAAATATAGAATTATACAATCAAATGATAGATAAAATTAATAAACAAAATTTAAGCAATAATATTATCTTCTTAGGGAAAATTAATAATGTTTATGAATATTTAAGTGTCTTTGATGTCTTTTTACTGCCTTCATTCTTTGAGGGATTTCCTATTTCACTTGTTGAAGCACAAGCTAATGGTCTCCCATGCATAATTAGTTCTAACATTGATTCATCTATAAATATAACAGGATTGTGTGAGTTCGTTGATTTAGATAATACAGCAAAAGAATGGGCACATCTTATCTTATCATTGAATCTTGAAAATGATACTAGGATAAATTTTAATGAAGAATTATTCGAAAAAGGTTATGATATAAAAAAAATTTATCAAAATATTGAAAAAATTATAAATGATATTAGTTAAGAAAGTTTTTGATATTATGAGGTTATTATGGAAAAGAATAAAGAAAAAAGATCAGTACTAATAAAGTGGTATAGAGTAGAGAACTATTTTTATAAACATAATATGGTATTGTTTTCAAAAATTATTTATCATATGATACAAATTATTTTTGGTTCAACAATACCATATCAATGTGTCTTGGAAGATGGTGTGAATTTTGCACATTTTCATGGAATTGTATTGAATCATGAATGTTTTATCGGTAAAAACACTAAAATTTACCATAACGTTACTGTTGGAGGAACTGACAAGGGTGTACCTAAAATCGGAAAAAATTGTATATTGGGTGCAAATAGTGTTGTTCTAGGAAATATTGTTATTGGTGATAATGTTATTGTTGGCGCAGGCTCAGTTGTAACAAAAAGCATACCATCAAATTGTACTGTATGTGGAGTTCCGGCCAAAATAATTAAACATAAAACATAATAAAATTTTAATACGAAATGGAGAAAGATTAATGAAAAATATAACATTAGTTGTAATGGCAGCAGGAATAGGAAGTCGATTTGGAGGTGGCATCAAGCAATTAGAACCAGTAGGACCTAATGGTGAAATCATTATGGACTATTCTATCCATGATGCCTTGGAAGCTGGTTTTAATAAAGTTGTCTTTGTTATTAGAAAAGATTTGGAAAAAGACTTTGATGAAATCATAGGACAGAGAATGAAAAAGAAAGTTCATGTTGAATATGCTTTCCAGGAAGTTGATAACATTCCTGAAGAATATAAGGATAAGTTTGCAGGACGTACAAAGCCTTGGGGTACAGGACAGGCTATTTTAGCATGTCAATGTATAGTCAATGAACCATTTTTAGTGATCAATGCAGATGACTATTATGGAAAGGAAGCTTATAAAGAAGCATATCAATATCTAACACAAGAACATCCAAAGAATCCAATGCCAGTATGCATGGTAGGTTTTATCTTAAAGAATACACTCAGTGATAATGGGGGAGTGACAAGAGGAATCTGCCAGATTGCAAATGATAAGCTGATAGATATTGTGGAAACACATAATATAGAAAAAATTGATGGAAAAGCTGTTGTAGAAGGAAAAGAGATAGATTTAGATTCAGCAGTATCTATGAATATGTGGGGATTATATCCAGAGTTCATAGAAATGCTAGAACAGGGATTCAATGACTTCTTAAAAGAAACACCATCAGATAACTTAAAAGCAGAATATCTGTTACCAACAATCATAGGAGATATGTTACATAACAATGAAGCAGAAGTCACAGCATTAAAATCACATGATGAATGGTTTGGAGTGACATATAAAGAAGATAAAGATTATGTAAAAGAAAATATCCAGTTATTAGTAGAAAAAGGAGTATATCCTCAAGCGTTGTAAAAGTGATTATAAAGAGATAAGATGTTGAATACTTTTTTATTTATAATCAATTTTTAGATTATAAATATTATAATTGCTTATTTTTTGGAGCAATAATTTTTTATTGAAAATAGGAACGTTTAAATAATCATTATATTTAGATAGGTTTGGTGTAAAAAAAGTTATTGAAAATTATGATAATTATTATCAAAGATATAATTATTCTATTGGTTTTATATCTACAGGATAGAAATTTTTGCAGATATAAGCTTAGGAATAATTATCTTTTTTATTATTGACATTTGTATTTGAAGTAGTTAAGTAACTTACTTAAATATATAAATTGAATAGTATTACTTATCTAATAATGTCATCTTTTTAGCGAAATACACAATTGACCGTTAACTTCTACTAGAATTATACATCTATAATACAGAAATTGGAAAAATATTGATTATTTCGATGTTTTTCTCTTTTTTTATTAGACAGTATATGTTAT
>CAMOBD010000085.1 GCA_946578345.1 uncultured Clostridium sp. | reverse complement strand
TTTTTGGGACATTTTCAAAAGTTATTACTTAAGACATTATCATAAATTAATCATAGATATATAATAAAATTTTGAAAAAAGTGTTGAAATATTTTAAATTTATTGTTAAACTTTAAATGTGATAATGCAACAGTTAGTGTACATAAAAAATTGACACTGACACTATGTTGTGGTATAATTAAATATAGGTTTGACTAAAGATACGAAATACATCACAAACTAAATTAGTAATAAATTTGTGAGGGGAGGAAGCCAATAATTAAGTTGGCAAATGAATATGGAATATAACGATGTAGTAAAAAAATTAAATGAGTTAATTGAGAAAATCAAGATAGCCGAAGAAAAGGCTGATAAGGAACCAGAGATTAAAATCGAAGATGAAAACATGGATTATACAGAGCAATATTTAAAAACAGAAGAAATTACAAAAGCTAATGCTAATACTCCTGAAAAATTAAAAGAAGAGTTTGATAAAACTGTAGAATACTCTTTAAAGAAATTTGAAACTGAAAAAAGTAAATTGGAAAAAGAAATAGAAGACAAATTAACAAATACAGAAGATTATAATTCTATTTATTTGGTTGGTGAATTACAAACTAAGGTGAGTACATTAACTGAACAAATTAATAATATAAAAGAGATTAGTGACAAAGAAAATGAAAGAGAAGAATTAGTAGGAATAAAAAAAGAGATTATTGCTGAAGAATTATCGAAACTTGAAGTTAGAAAGCAAGAACTTGAAAAAGAAATTGAAAGTAAAACTGACGAAAACGATTATATGTCACAATATATGTTAGGAAATCTTCAAGCTGAATTACATGATATAAACAAGCAAATAGCAATTTTGAAATCTGGAAACTTTACAAAACAACAAATAGATAGAGCTATAGTTGAAATAGATAAATTGAAACAAGAAAAATCACAATTAGAAGACAAAATAAATTCTATAGACGAAAATGATGTGAATGGTATATATTTATCAGGAGAACAGCATAATCAATTAGATAAAGTAAATGCTAAACTAAAAAGATTATCTGTATTTAATGCAGATATAGAAAAAAGAAAAGAGAAAGAACAGACTAAAAAGCAGCAAACAAAACCAACAGCGAAAACTGAACCTACTCCTGTAAATCCTAAAGCAATAATATCTAATTTGAAAATTGTATATAATAGAGAAACAAATAAATATGAACTTACAGATGACGCGATACAATACAAGCAAGAGTTTGAGCTAAATAAAGACTTATTAAAAATAAAGAATATATCAAAGATTGTATTAATGGCGGTAGAAAAAAGAGGACAATACTTCAAGTCTGAGATTTCTACTATGATAGATGCTAATTTATACAATTGCTTAGTAGAATATGACAAAGTAGCAGGAACAAACAGAGCAGGTGAATATATTGAGAGCTTAGATGGAAATGGTAAATCTAATTTAGATGTTACATATAATTTAAAAGGAAAAAGAACTTTAGGAATTATAAACAATTTTAGACAAAATAGAATGGCAAAAAGAAGCGAAGAGTTTATTGGAGCAAAAGTTGAGAGAAATGAAAATGCAATTACAAAGGCTATTAAAGATTTGTTTAAAAGAGTAAAGACAAAGTCATTACCTAGTCCTGAACAACAACCTGTACACGATAATGGTATTAGAGATATTAATGAACAAGAAATACCTTCAAAAGACATTAATGAAAAAGAAGCTTTCTCAAGTAGAATAAAAGTTAATCAATATAGTAAGCCAGAGATAGCATCTTATGTAAACGCATACATGACAAGAGGTGAGCAAACTGAGGAAAAGGATATTAATGCAACTAATAAAGCAGAATACTTACAACAACTAAGAGAAGAAGGATTATCTGAGAGAGAAATTACTGAAATTTCAGAGAAAATAGAGATGCAAGAGGGCAAAAACAATCAAAGTCGAGAAATGAATAGATAAGTAAGGAAAAAATACCCAAAAAGTTCGAATAAATGTTGACTTAAAGGGCAAAACGTGATAAAATATTACCGTTAGTATAAAATGCTTATACTGACGGTAATTTTATTTTATAAGAAAAGAGGTGAAATTTAAGTGCCAACAATTAATCAATTAGTAAGAAAAGGAAGAAAAAGTTCTACAACAAAATCTACAGCACCAGCTTTACAACATGGATATAACTCAAGAAACAAAAAACTAACAAATAAGAGATCACCACAAAAAAGAGGTGTATGTACAGTTGTAAAAACAGTAACACCAAAGAAACCAAACTCAGCTTTGAGAAAGGTTGCTAGGGTTAGACTTTCAAATGGATATGAAGTAACTTCATATATTCCAGGTATAGGACACAACCTACAAGAGCACAGTGTTGTTCTAATAAGAGGAGGAAGAGTAAAAGACCTTCCAGGTGTTAGATATCACATAATTAGAGGTACATTAGATACTGCCGGAGTTAAAGACAGAATGCAAGGTAGATCTAAGTATGGAGCTAAAAAACCTAAAAAATAGAAATTTTAGTGAAAAGCTTCGTCTTGCGTTGTCAAGCGTCGCTTAAAAATTTTTCGATATACAACACGTATTATCTCAAAATTTTTAGCTAGCTTTCCTAGCAATACTCGCTTTTGACTAAAATTTGAGATTAAAACTAAATAACAAATTTTTTAGGTGAATGGTGCATATATGAAATTACTTAATTTAAGGTACTTAAATTTATAATAGAATATATAGCACTATACGGAAAAGAATAAATCTTTTCAGAGTAACTTAGGTATTTGTTTAAATACCAAAGATATTAAAAAATATCAAGAAAAGGAGTGAAGAATAGTGCCAAGAAGAGGATTTATAGCTAAAAGAGACGTTTTACCAGATCCAATTTACAATAGCAAAGTTGTTACTAAATTAATTAACAATGTAATGTTAGATGGTAAAAAGACAGTTGCACAGGCAATAGTTTATGATGCTTTCAATATAATAAAGGAAAAAGAACAAAAAGATCCATTAGAAGTATTTGAAGCAGCACTTGAAAATGTTATGCCAGTTCTTGAAGTAAAAGCTAGAAGAATCGGTGGAGCTACATATCAAGTTCCAATCGAAATTAGACCTGAAAGAAGACAAACTCTAGGTTTAAGATGGTTAGTTACTTATGCAAGAAATAGACATGAAAAAACTATGGCTCAAAAATTAGCAGCTGAAATCATGGATGCAGTAGCTGGAAATGGTGGAGCATTCAAGAAGAAAGAAGATATGCATAGAATGGCTGAAGCTAACAAGGCTTTTGCACACTATAAATTTTAATTAGGAGGAGAAAAATGGCTGGAAGAGAGTTTCCTTTAGAGAAAACAAGAAATATAGGTATTATGGCTCATATAGATGCAGGTAAAACTACAACTACTGAGAGAATACTTTTCTATACAGGTAAAACTCATAAGATAGGTGAAGTTCACGAAGGTGAAGCTACAATGGACTGGATGGTTCAAGAGCAAGAAAGAGGTATTACAATTACTTCTGCTGCTACAACATGCCAATGGTTAGGTCATAGAATCAATATAATTGATACTCCAGGTCACGTTGACTTTACTGTTGAAGTTCAAAGATCTTTAAGAGTACTTGACGGAGCTGTTACAGTATTAGCAGCTAAAGGTGGAGTTCAACCACAAACAGAAACAGTTTGGAGACAAGCTGACAAATATCAAGTTCCAAGAATGGTATATGTAAATAAAATGGATATAACAGGTGCAGATTTCATGCTTTGCGTACATCAATTAAAAGATAGATTAAACGCAAATGCTGTGCCAATTCAATTACCAATTGGAGCAGAAGACCAATTCCAAGGAATTGTTGACTTAATCAAAATGAGAGCATTTATTCATAAAGATGATTTAGGAAAAGAAATCGAAGAGACAGAAATTCCTGAAGATTTAAAAGCTCAAGCAGAAGAATTCAGAGATAAAATGATAGAAGCTGCTGCAGAGCAAGATGATGAATTAATGATGAAGTATTTAGAAGAAGGTACTTTGTCAGAAGAAGAAATCAAAAAAGGATTAAGACTAGGAACTATAAATAATAAAATCGTTCCAGTTGTATGTGGTTCATCATATAAGAACAAAGGTGTTCAAGAGTTACTTAATGCCGTTGTTGACTATATGCCATCTCCATTAGATATACCACACATTAAAGGTGTAACATTAGATGGAGAAGAGACAGAAAGAAAAACTTCTGATACAGAACCATTTTCTGCATTAGCATTCAAAATTGCAACAGATCCATTTGTTGGAAAACTTTGTTTCTTCAGAGTATATTCTGGAACATTAGAGGCAGGTTCAACAATTTTAAATGCTAATAAAGGCAAAAAAGATAGAATGGGAAGAATATTATTAATGCATTCAAACCATAGACAAGATATTGATAAAGTATATGCAGGAGATATAGCTGCTGCAGTAGGATTAAAAGATGTATCAACAGGTGATACACTTTGCGACCCAGCACATCCAGTTATACTTGAATCAATGGAATTCCCAGAACCAGTTATAGATATCGCTATAGAGCCAAAAGATAAAGCTAATAGCGAAAAAATGGGTGTTGCTCTTGCAAAACTTGCAGAAGAGGATCCAACATTCAAAACATATACAAATCAAGAAACTGGTCAAACAGTTATCGCTGGTATGGGTGAGTTACACTTAGACATAATCGTAGATAGATTAAAGAGAGAATTCAAAGTTGAGTGTACAGTAGGTAAACCACAAGTTTCTTACAAAGAAACAATTAGAAACAAAGTAAAAGTAGAAGGAAAATTCATTCGTCAATCAGGTGGACGTGGACAATATGGACATGTTTGGTTAGAAATGGAACCATTAGAGCCAGGTAAAGGTATTGAATTTGAGAGCAAAATCGTTGGTGGTGTTGTTCCAAAAGAATACATCAAACCTATTGAAGAAGGAATTAGAGAAGCTGCTGAAAGCGGTGTACTTGCTGGATACCCAGTTATAGACTTCAAAGCTACATTAGTAGATGGATCTTACCACGAAGTTGACTCTTCAGAAATGGCGTTCAAAATAGCTGGTTCAATGGCATTCAAAGAAGGATGTAAACAAGCTAAATCAGTTATATTAGAGCCAATAATGAAAGTTGAAATAACAGTTCCAGAAGAATACATGGGAGATGTTATAGGAGATGTAAACTCTAGACGTGGAAGACTAGAAGGTATGGAACCAGAAGGTGGAAACCAAGTTATAAGAGCGTTTATTCCATTATCAGAAATGTTTGGATATGCAACAGACCTTCGTTCAAAAACACAAGGTAGAGGAACATATTCAATGGAACCATCTCATTATGAAGAAGTTCCAAAATCTATATTGGATACTATTGTTGCTAGCCGCGCTAAAAAAGACTAATTGAAAAAATAAACGGCGTCTTACTGCGTTAAAATTTAGATTAAAAATGCTCAACGTGCAAAAAGCACGCCTGCGCTTTTTAACTAAATTTTGCCTTGTAATACTTGTTTCTTTTTCCAATTAAAGAGTAGAAAGAATTTGCATAAAAATAATTTTTGCGTTGTTAAACAGCGCATCGAAAAAAACATAAAAAAATCAATAAACACTTGCTTTTTTATAAAAAATGATGTAAAATGCATGTGTAAATAAAATTAGATTTTAATTTTAAAAATATATTTTAAAAGTTTCTAGAGGTAAAGCCTTAGAAAACTTAGATTTAAAGGAGGATTTAAAATGGCTAAAGCTAAATTTGAAAGAACAAAACCACACGTTAACATTGGTACAATCGGACATGTTGACC
>CAMOBD010000084.1 GCA_946578345.1 uncultured Clostridium sp. | reverse complement strand
CGGGATGATCCTTGGCGAGATCGGTGACATTCACCGGTTCTCCACTCCCAAAAAAACTGCTTGCATTTGCCGGTCTGAATCCGTCTGTATATCAATCTGGTAATTTCAATGCCAAACGCACACGGATGTCCAAACGCGGCTCCAGGGTTTTAAGATATGCCCTGATGAATGCGGCTCATAATGTCGTTAAGAACAACGCCACCTTTAAAGCTTACTATGATAAGAAGATGGCGGAAGGCCGGACTCATTACAATGCCCTGGGGCACTGTGCCGGCAAACTTGTCAGAGTCATCTGGAAGATGCTGACTGACGAAGTGGAATTTAACCTCGCTTAAGAGGTCTGTATGCCAATATCGATAGATTTTGAAAAGCACCCTAAGGGAGCTTTATTAAAGTTACCCTTTTTTACCATCGATAATAAAAAGAAATTTTTTACTAATTCGTACTTGACTTTTCATAGCTGGTCTCCATTAATAAAATACTTTAATTTTTGAAATTCATCAGAGTGAGAATAATTTCGTAGAAGAACATTCTTTTCTAGATTCTGTTTTAGATTTTTGTCCTTTATAATTTCTGCTATTTTATTGGCAATGTTTCCTGGTGTTGGTTCTGCCAACAGGCCACTTACTCCATTTTCTATTTGCTCACGAATTCCTCCCGACGTTGTTGTTCCAATAATCGCTTTCCCTAATATCCCCGCTTCACATATTGTTGTACTATATCCCTCTTCATAAGAAGGTTGCACATAGATATCACATTGTTTTATAAAAGGATATGGATTAAGCTGATTCCCTGTTAAAGTAATATGGGCATCCAAATGATTTTGTGCTATTTTTTTCAATAAATCCTCTTTACATGTACCATCACCAATAACAAACCAATGTATTTGATATCCTGCATTCAAGAGTAAGCTTGTTATTTCTGGTATCATATCTATTCCTTTTTCTGGGGTTAGCCGTCCAACAGTCACAATATTCGTTAGCGAATCATCAAATTCATATGAAATATCCTCATCCGCTTTATCCAAAACGTCTTTTCTACAAATAGGATTATAATATTTATCTGTATTTTTTTTGCACTCAGCAAACCTTTTTATAAAATGTGAACGTGTCACTTCAGAAACAGCATAAATTTTATCAAACTTTTGATAATATTTAGAAAAAAAGGCTGTATCCTTAATTTCTGTTGTTTCACCATGTATCCATGCAATTTTTTTATCTGCACTAATTCTATCTGCTAGACAGAAAATCTGTGTAGATACATTTGCAACATAGCTTATTGCACAATCATAATGCTCTTTTCTCGGTGGAGTGCGTGATACTAAGTATCTGTAATTTTGCTCAGAATCATGTCCCGTTTTTACTTTTAAATAATATAAAAAATCTTTCCATAAATTTCTCAGACTAAGCTCTCGAATATCATTTTTTACAACCTCTTTAAACTCAAGAAGCCTATCCTCTATAATATCAACACATTCTGGAATAAGCGGCAACAAATCGCCTTCTCGGACTGATAAAATCATTGTTACTTTATATTCTTTTATAAGATAGTCTAAGAAATTTAAACAAATCTTTTCAGCCCCACCCATTCTCATAGCCGGAAGCAATAACGCTATATGTCTCATTCTATCCTCCATTATTCCAGGCATTTAATGTTTTCTTTTAAGTAATCTATTCCATCCTTTACGCATTCATTAATATAAGTATTTACACTAGTATAATCTATTTCAGAATCTAACGTTTTCTCAACTAACTCTGGTCTATCAATCATTTGATTCATTAGATCCACACGCTTTAACAAATCACCTAACTTCTCATCATTCCCATATCCAATTCCTGTTCTATGCTGAACTATTGCACAAAATTTTTTATTATATTTTAATGAAAAAACACTTCCATGAAATGTAGTTGTAATAACTCGGTCTGCATCTTTCATATATGATAACAATTCAAACGGCGATATATTCATAAATTTCCCAAGTCCATCCTGGTATCCCATAAAACATAATATCTCCAAATTATGTTTCATCGCATATTTCTTTATTACTTCTTTATACTCTTCTGAAAGGCCAGAATATGCATATACAGCCAAATATGCTCTATTATGAGATAGCTTAGGCATATACTCACTATAATCAAAATGAAATACCGGATCTAAATGATATGCGCTTTTCTTACCAGTCAAACATTCAACAATACTTTTTGAATTATGATCTCTTACCGAAAGAGCATCAAACTTCAAAAAATAATCTTTGAGTTTCACTGTATCCCCTAGCCTTTCCAAATCCTCATATCTGGTACAGCCAAAAGATCCCGCAAAGCTCATCAAATACTGAGCATTTTGGTTATATCCAAACAATTCATCTGAATATCCAGCTTTTTGCGCTTCCATATAATTAAAAACTTCATCACTCCCAATAACAAGCACGTCTAATTGAGGACTATAAGTCATGGAATCTTCTATCCCTAACATAGGCCAAAATTCTTCTTCAAATCTTTTACAGTAAAGGTCATAAAAATTAAATAAGTTAACGATATTAACTATTTTGGAGTTGTGTATTACATCCCTATGTATACCTCTATTAAACATTTTAAAAAAAAGCAATAATATGTAATACTTCAACTTATTAGATTTTAAAACGTCAAGACTTTCCTTTGCACTATCTTTTACTCCGTTTTTTGTTTTAAAATCAACAAATATAATTTCGGACTGCGAGATCTTTTCCAAAATCTTTTTCAATGCAAAGGCTTGTAAAAAAGATCCATAATTTTTCACTCGTTGCATTGACATAATTCCCACGTTTTTCACTTAACTATCACCTCGAATTATTCCTATATTTTCCAAAAATATTTTTAGCTTATGTTTTTTCATATTAAACGACATTATCCTTTTATTACGAATTGCTTCCTTATAAACGGCATTCTTTTTGAATGCACTA
Organism: uncultured Clostridium sp.; assembly: GCA_946578345.1. Lineage (GTDB taxonomy): Bacteria > Bacillota > Clostridia > TANB77 > CAG-508 > CALXVA01. The sequence continues at coordinate 2,930 of CAMOBD010000084.1, read as the reverse complement.
ATAAAATCGCCGTGAACTTCCATCATCTTGGTAAATTCTAGTTGTTCCAACGTCCTTTTCATTGGAGCGGATAATTGGAGGTTTCCTTTTATCGCCTCTTTTATTTTTCGTTGTTCCATTATCATCAAATCAGCTGATTCATCAACCACTTTTTGCCCCTTAGTTGTATTCATTAAAATTAATGAAATATTGCCCAAATATGTCAAAGCATTCCGTTCTAACTCCCAAAAATCTCCTAAAGTAATATCAGCCACTCTTTTTAATTGAGCATACCTACAATTATAACAATTTTCTCGATATATTGTGCCTTTTAAAAAAGCATGAAAATATGGATCGCAATCTTTATATTCGCAATAAATTTCATTATTTTGATCATTTTTTGCTGTAAACCAAAAATCATGTTCTCCTCTAAAACGAATATCTTTTATCTCTTTGTAGTTTGGTAACGTTTTTATATAGTCTGACAAGTAGGAAGCAGGCGGCGTACCGTGACAAATTAAATCAATGGTATACAAATACTCAGACTTACAATATTTTGCTACTGCATCTACCTGACATGGAGTCCCAATAAACAGTACCTCAGTTTTACAGTCTATGTAACGCTTTATATCTTCATATATACCTGAAATATCACTTTGAACGTACTTTGAACCACACAACTTTTCCAATTGATCTATTTCAGTAATAACTATATGTTTAGCACATCTGTTTTTTCCATCCCATGTACATCCACAAACAACGCCTTTATGCTTTTGAATAAATCTCTTTGCAATAAGTGATGCAGCACCTCCAGATGAATATTTTTGATTTCTTTGTTCTAAAATTGGAAAAGAAGCATAACATGCTACTGGCTCATTCAGCTCGGAATATACTATTTGCGGACAAGATTTCACACATTTGTTACATGAAATGCATTTATTATTATCAACAGTTCTTACATTTGAAAGCCTTTTATCAAAGGATAACTCTATAGCATCTGTAGGACAAATCACTGTACATAAGCCACAACCAGTACAACTGTTACTATTCAATTTCGTTTGAACATTTACTTTATCCATAACATGCTTGTCCTCCTTGTTTCATCTTTTTTCCATGATTTTGGAGACTGCTATTCTTTTCGTCAATCTAAATGAATTTATATCAAAAATCGAATTTATCAAACCGAATAGCATTAATGTTGTAAACGCAAGTAATGAAGCTTTTCCGAAAAATGCTAAATAGTTTTCGCATTGAAAACTAATATATCTCGAAAATATCACTCCGATAAAAATAAGTAATGAATTCAAAAACATTACTCTGAATGAATGCTGACACGATCTATCAAGTATTTTTTTATTTGCAAATCGAATAGCAACTATACACCTATACAAAAAAGCAACTGCTGTACCAAAAAGTACACCAATCATCCCAAACTTCCATACTGAGAAGATAGAAATACTCAAATTTAAAACAGATTCAATTACTGCATGTTTTTGCGTTTCTCCAAAAAATCCGGACACCGTTATTGTATTAATAGAGGAATTCCGAAATGAATTCAATAATTTAACAATCAAAAACATCAAGGGAAAATAAGGATCTATATAATTGATATCAGCTCCAGCTGTATACAAATATAAAAAAGGAGTTATCATTATATATGTAATTAGTAGTAAAGAACTAGCTATTGTTACATAATAAGTTTCATACGCATCTGCAATTTTAACATAGTAATCCTTTCCATTACAAAAAGCCTGGCCTAACGCGTATTGAACCCCAGAATTCACACTTAATACAGCATTATAAACAATAGCAAAAATCATGTTATAAACCGTATAAATACTCACGGTTTCCAAATTGCAAAAAGTTGAAAGTACAATAACATCTGTACTATTTGTTACTAATGAACATACTTGATGAACAAGTGCCGCATTCTTTTGTTTCAAAGCTTTATAATTAGGCTTTTCTCTCACACTAATCCAGCCATATTTCCTTTTTATATAAGCGAGAATAAATATCATTTGTATAAGTGACGTAATAGCATAGATAATTTGTACAATAATAATACTTACATTCAATTGTAGCAGAATAATTTTCATAATACTTGCCGCTACAGTTACGATTGTCTGCAAATTGATTACTATATAATTTTCTCCTAAAGCCTCCAAAAATGAAATATACTTTCGTTGAAAAAAATAATTAATCACACCAGGTAATCCATTTATGAAAATTATAATACTCATGAACCAGTAGTTGAGAGTACTAGAAATCACTAACGGATACAGCAATGAAATCAAGCTGACAAGAACAAAATAGGCTATACCTGTTCGTCTATAATAGTAGTGTGTTGCCGACAAAATTTCGTTAATTGATTTTCTATTTTGGTCGTGAATAGGACGATACAAAGCTTGACAAGTTGCTGCTCCAACCCCTGCTTCTAATAATGCCAAATAAGAAATAATAGTAGATGTAGATGATAACAAACCATTTACTTCTGATCCATATGAAACAATCACTAATCGTGGTATAAATATTCCAATAATCAAAGTAATTATCTGACCTATCACCGAATATGAAATATTTTTTATACCTTTTTTAATATCCATACTTAACATTTTCCTTTCATTAAATTAAGCTCTCGAGGATATATTCACATACACGATTTAGATGCAATTTCTTTGCAAGTTTAAAAAAATTCAACTTCTTCCCACAAGGTGAAATTGAGTTGATAGCAAGTATGAAGTCCATATTATTTACCAATTTTTTCAAATCATCTTTATAACCATCCTTACTTAGTATTGCAGCTTCCAGTTCTACTAGAAATGCTTGATAAGTATATCTCCTCAAATTAGATAGATTTTCATTGGTAGATTTCAAATCAATAAAGTCGTTTGTTATTTTTGCTACTTTTTCACTTATCTCAAATCTTTTTCCCCATTTCTGTTTACTAACAT
>CAMOBD010000083.1 GCA_946578345.1 uncultured Clostridium sp. | reverse complement strand
AAAATAAGGATAAATATGCATAACATGCATAAAAAAGAAAAAGGCGGTACAAAATAAAGAAAAAATAAAAAAAAAGAAAAAATGAAAAAAGGAGGAGAGAGTAATGTTGAAAGAAACAAAGCAAGAAGAAAGGCTTGTGAAAAGAAAAAAGGAGAGAAAAACAAAAGAGATAGGTATAACCTTAGTTGCGTTGGTAATTACAGTCATTATCATAATCATACTAGCAACAGTGACAATCAATTTTGCATTTGGTGAGAATGGACTAATAAAAAGAGCAGAGCAAGCAAGTGAGTTTTATGCAAATGACACAAAATACACAGAAGATTCAGTAGCAAATGTGGAAAAATATTTAGACGGAATGTTACCAGGAGGAAGTGGAGAAGTTTCAGAAAGCATCCCAGAGACAACATCATATGTAGGATATTATGCAGACGTAGACGGAAATGGAAGCGTAGATGGAATAATATATGCAGATTTAGCACAGCCAAAAAGTGGACAGTGGACAGATAGTAATGGAACGTATAGTTATACAAATCCAGAAAATCTAAAGAAGTATAAAGTAGAAGGAACAGATAGTATAGACGGATTTGGGTCAAAAGGAATAGTAAAGCCAAACGGAGGAAGTGGAAATGAAAGGTTCTACGTAATGGCATTGAACGATGTAGATACAAAAACACATTGTTGGTACTATAGTGCATATGATTATGGGATGGATGATTATGCAACATATACATCAGTAAATTTTGGAACAGGAGAACAGAACACAAGTAAAATGATAACAAAATGGAACGCAAGCGGATACGGATCACAAAACGGAAATAGTAGTTATCCAGATGTATGGGGATTAAGTGCAGTACAAAGCGGAACATGGAATGGATCAAGTGGATGGTACGTACCATCAAAACAAGAGTGGGCAGCATTCGGAGACGCATTTAGTATAACGAGCGGCAACTATAGTAGCACATTTGGTTTGTCCAACTACTACTGGTCGTCGTCGCAGTGCAATACTAACCGCGCTTGGCACGCGGACTTCGGCAATGGCTGCATGAGCGACAGCTACGTCGACAACTACTTCCGCTACGTCCGCCTCGGCACGACTTTCTAATTTTGTAAAAAAATAGAAAAAGAAAATAAGATAGAGATAAGCATAGGAGAATATGTGCGTATCTCTATTTTTTCTTTCATAAACAATTATCTAAAAAATAATAAGGCTTAATGTTGCTGCAACAGTAAGAATATAGGCAATAATGTCGAAAAATGTCGTAATTTATTTCTTGCAATTTATAGAATACTATGTTAAAATATTAACCATATTATAAAGAAAGGAGAAAAACATATGCAAGAAGAATTTATGCAAAAAGTCTTGGGAAATTTTGAAAAGGTCTTCAAGAAACTAGAAGAACATGACGAAAAATTCGAAAAAAGTGATGCAAAACTAAATAAAAATATGGAAGACATATCTACAATATTTAAAAATTTGATAAAAAGAGAAGACGAGAGATATGAAGTACTACATAATAGTTTGCTAGTTATTGAAGATAAAGTTTCAAGAGAATTGCCAGCCTTATTTGATGGGAGTTTACTTATGTGATTTTGAAAAAAATTATATAGGTAAGCTCCATTTGAGATTAAGTGAAAGAAAGTATTAAGAAAAGAAAAAATAGGCTTAGTCTATACTAAACCTACCAATTATTACGCGTAATAAAATATATATTAACTATGAATAATCATAATTTAAGCTCTTTTTACTTTTCCAGAACGTAAGCATTTTGCACATACAGAGATTGTTTTTGTATCTCCATTTACTATTGCTTTAACTCTTCTTAAATTTGGTTTAAATGTTCTTGTGCTTCTTCTACTTACATGAGAACGAGCTATGCTTATTTTATTTCCGTGTGCTACTGATTTTTCGCAAATTTCACATTTAGCCATTATTTTGCACCTCCTATATGTATAAATAAAATCGACTAAATATAAGTTTATCATAAAATAGCATAAAAAACAAGGGTTTTAGAGAAATTTGATAAAAAATCTCTTAATCCAATGCAATAATATCTTTCACCACTTCTCCAGCAATTAAAAGTCCAGCGACAGATGGGACAAAACTAATGCTAGCAGGTGAAGAATAATTTGTTTTGATTGGCTCTTCTTTAGAGTAGAGTACTTTTAAATGTGGAATATTTAATTTTTTTAATTCTTTTCTTATAACTTTTGCAAGAGGGCATACAGAAGTCTTTGTTATATCTGTAATTTCAAATTTACTTGCATCTAGCTTATTTCCAGTCCCCATACATGAAATCAGAGGGATACTGTTTTTATAACAATATTTAATTATTTCTATTTTTGATGAAACAGTATCAATAGCATCTATCACATAATCAATATTTATTTCTGATAAAGTATTAGAATATGACGCGCTTGGTAAGTTTTCTTGCTTATCAGGATTCATGCTGTGAAAAATAGTAAATTTACTATTTATATGCTCCATAATTTCTTCAACATTATCTTTATTTACGAACTCCTTAATCTTACCAATATTAATGTCAGGATTTATTTTTAAAATTCTTTCTTCTTCCACATCAACTTTTGCCTTTCCTATAGTAGAAGTATCTGCAATTAATTGCCTATTTATATTTGTGATGTCAACAATGTCTTTATCTATTATAGCAATATTTCCTATGCCAGCTCTTACTAATCCTTCAACCACATAAGAGCCAACTCCACCTAAACCAAAAACGACAACATTTGCATTTTTTAATTTATTTATGTTTTCCGAGCCAATAAGTATGTCTGTTCTATTAAGCCAATTATTATCCATGTGAGCCTCCAATTAATTGATTTTTATGTTATGAAACAATTATACCATGTTGAAATAGAAAAGGTCAAACAGAAATAAAAAAATATATACTTCTTCTCTAAAAGACAAGGCAGTAAACAGTAACATTTAACAAACAAACTTTTGCAAAATCTCTTGCTTTTTTGTAGATTTGTGGTAAAATATGTAAAGTAAAATTAAAGTAAAGGAGAAAAACAATGATATCATATTTAAAAGGGAGCGTAGAGGCTAAAAACATAGATAGTATAGTTATAGAAGTTGGAGGAATAGGCTACAAAGTTTTTATGTCGAGAAATTCTATAGACAAAGTTGGAGAATTAGGAGAGACAGTTAAAGTTCATACATATATGAGAGTGAGGGAAGATGATATAAGTCTTTATGGATTTTGCTCAAATGAAGAGCTAAGAATGTTTGAACAACTTATAGGAGTGAGTGGAGTAGGTGCAAAATCAGCATTAACAATATTATCTAATATATCTCCATCAAAATTTGCACTAGCAATTATTTCAGGAGATGTAGGTGTATTAAAGAGTTTACCTGGAATAGGAGCAAAATCTGCACAAAGAATGATTTTAGAATTAAAAGATAAGATGAAAACAGAAGAAGCAATACAGCTTGATAATGATATAGTACCACAATATATTCCAGAGAATAACAATGCAAGGGATGCTGTTGAGGCACTTCAGGTATTAGGCTATGCGAGAAAAGATATAGATGTAGCTTTGTCTAAAGTGGATACCAATAGCTTGTCTGTGGAAGATATAATTAAACAGGGGTTGAAATATTTGGGAAGGTAAAGGTTGAAAGAAATTACAATTTTGATGCTGTCAAACTTTATTTAAAATTTAATCAACGTACACAGAGTACGTCTCATAAATTTTAAATTTGTTTTCTAGTCAAAATTCAATTTTTTCCAGCTAAGTTAGTAATTTAGAAAGGAATGGAATTAATAATGGATTTAAGCAAGCCATTGGCATATAGAATGAGACCAAAGACATTAGAAGAATATGTAGGACAAGAACATATTCTTGGAAAGGACAAAATATTATATAGAACAATTAAAGCAGATAGGCTTTCAAGTATTATACTATGGGGACCTCCTGGCTGTGGAAAGACCTCACTTGCAAGAGTTATAAGTAATACGACAAAATATAAATTTAAAAGAATAAATGCAGTAACAGCAGGAATTGGCGATATTAAGCAAGCAATTGAAGAAGCAGGAAATTTATTATTAAATCCAAGTGGAAAGTGTATATTATTCATAGATGAGATACATAGATTTAATAAGTTGCAACAAGATGCATTGCTACCATATGTGGAAAATGGAACAGTTATATTAATAGGAGCAACTACGGAGAATCCATATTTTGAAGTAAATAAAGCTTTAATTTCAAGGTCTATGGTATGCAGATTAAACCCACTTACTGAAAATGATATATATAAAGTCTTAAAAAGGGCGTTGGAATCGGAAGAAGGGCTAGCAAGCTACAACATAAAAATAGAAGATGAAACATTGAGGAAAATAGCAGAAGTATCAAATGGAGATGTAAGAACAGCATTAAACGGATTAGAAGTAGCAGTACTTACAACTAATGTGGAAAGTGATGGATATATACATATAACAAATGAGATAGCAGCAGAATGTGTGCAAAGAAGAAAAGCAGTATTTGATAAAAACGGAGATAGCCATTACGACAACATAAGTGCATTTATAAAATCAATGAGGGGAAGTGACCCAGACGCAACAGTATTCTATTTGGCAAGAGCAATAGATGGAGGAGAAGACCCAGTATTTTTAGCAAGAAGGATAGTAATCTGTGCATCAGAAGATGTAGGACTAGCAGACCCAAATGCATTAGTTGTAGCAACATCAGCAATGCAAGCAGTAAATATGGTAGGAATGCCAGAAGCAAGAATAATACTATCAGAAGCGGCAATATATGTAGCGCTTGCAAAAAAATCAAATGCATCATACATGGCAATAAACAAAGCACTAGAAGACGTAAAAAACAAAGATACAGGAGAAATACCAATGCACATAAGAAACGCACCAGCAGAAGGAATGAGCCAGTTCGGCTACCATGAAGGATACAAATACCCACACGATTATCCGGGCCACTGGGTAGAACAACAATACTTGCCAGATAAAATGGTAGGAACAAAATACTTGGGCGAAATTTGAAACAAAGGGGACGGAGCATTTGTTTCAAATTTGCAACAAGGGGGACACACCTATGGAAGTATTAATATACAATAAGAAAACTAGATAAAGGGAACTAGAGTAATTTTTTAGATTTGCTTCGCACCAGCATTTTTACTACCCTTCATGTTCCCTACGTAAAAATGCTTAATCTAAAAAATTACTTCAATTATTCTTTGTAACACCTATGCAGTGAATTGAAAAAGTTTTAATAAAATATTGACAAATTATGTAAAACGCATTATACTATTATAATAATTTTAAAATTAAAGTTTAAGTTCTAAATAAATTAATTCAAAAATTTTTTTATATCAAAAGGAGGATCTATGCCTAGAAAGCCAAGAGAATTTTTTAATACAAGTTTTTTTCATGTTATGTCTCAGGGAATAAATAAAGAATATATATTTGAAGAGAAATCTTATAAAAACAAATATCTTAAATTATTATTTGAAAACACAAATAATAATAAATTAGAAATTATAACGTATACTATTATGGATAATCATTCACATTTGATAATAAATGCAGAAGATGTAAAAAGAATGTCTCTATGCATGAAATCTATTAATGAGCAATACGCTATGTATTATAATAAGAAAGAAGATAGGGTGGGACCAGTTTTTAGAGATAGGTTTAAAAGCCAGCCGATTTATGATGAAGAACAATTATATAGATGTATTATATATGTACTTAGAAATCCAGTTAAGGCAAATATTGTGAACAATATAAATAAGTATCAGTTTTCTAATACCTTGGAAGATTCACTAGAAAAGGTCAATAAAATACTTAATAGGAATATAGCTTTTGAAGAAGATATTGAGAAGATAGATCATAATGTATATAAGTTTTTAGAAGAAGATGAGGTAAATTCAGAAAAAGAAATTGATGAAATTATAGAAAAAATCATAGTAGATACTAAATTAAAACTAAAATTGGATAAAATTGATAAAAAAGACAAATATGTAATGAAAATATTAATAAATGAAATACGAAACGAGACTTTAGTTTCAATGGATAAGATTGCTGATAAATTAGGTATTAGTAAAAGTACTATTAGTCGATATTTAAGAGAATAACAAAAAAATAATTATGTTTTCAAATAAAACATAGTAATTTTTTTGGCATATAGGTTAGGGGGGTACCGCTTGGTGCACAATT
>CAMOBD010000082.1 GCA_946578345.1 uncultured Clostridium sp. | reverse complement strand
ATTTCTAAATTCCCATATTTATTTACAACTAATATTTCTCCATCTAATATACTATTCTTTATTACTATATCTTTTGACCCTAACGTTAATAATTTAGCACCTTCTTTTATATCATAAAATTTCACATTATCTAAATATAGAGAACCATATATATCCATAAAATATTCATTACCCACTTGCCCGCTACCTTTTACATGTTCAATATTAGTATATTTAGCCTCTATTTTACCATTCTCTTTTACATATATATTAGCCAAATATTCATTTGCGTTTTGAGGCTGTATGTTTATATTATTTTCAGCTGTCCCTTTTAGTTGAAGATTTCCTAATACTTGAATTCCTCTTCCATTTTGAATTTTTATTGTTACTCCTTCTTGTACCGTTAAAGTTACATTTTCATTTACTGTTAAATTTCCATTTATATAATAGCTACCTTTTTCCCATGTAGTATCTTCTTGAATTACTCCTGAAACAACATTTTCTTGACTTTCTTCTGCTGTTTTTGCTAATATCTTATTTTTCAAAGAAAAAATAGCAAATAAGATCATTACAAATAATGCAATTTTAAACACTTTCCTTTTCATTTTTTTCATAATACCCCCTCATTTCCTATAAAATAATAGACTATTTATTAGCTAGTAATTTGTTATAAATAGATTGAATTGTCTATTAGTTAATATATACTATAATATATTTATCTTGTCAATCTGAAAACAAAAAAATTTAAAGTAAATTTCATTGTAACTTCATTATCCTTATGTTACAATAAATTAGGAAAGGATTTGAATAAAGTTGGAACTAACATATACAGTAAAGGAAAATGATACATATAAGACTTTAAAAGAAGTTCTAAAAGCCTATTTTAAAATATCTGATAGACTTTTATTAAAGCTAAAAAAGAATAACAAAATATTATTAAACTCAGAAATAACATACATGCACCATCCTGTAAAAGGCAATGATATTATAGAAGTATTTCTCGATTTAGAAGAAGATAATTCTAACATAGTACCTACAAAAATGGATTTAGATATAATTTATGAAGATGAAGCTTATATAGTTGTGAATAAACTAGCAGGAATTCCAATACATCCATCTATGGAGCATTATGAAGACAGTTTATCAAATGGAATTAAATACTACTTTGATGAAATTGGTTTAAAAAAGAAAATACGTCCTGTAAACAGATTAGACAGGAACACTTCTGGATTAGTTATGTTTGCTAAAAACGAATATATACAAGAACGTTTAATTGAGCAAATGAAAAATAACCTCTTTTGTAAAGAGTACATTGCAATTTGCGAAGGAAAATTTAAAAATACAAAAGGAATTATAAATGCTCCAATTGCAAGAAAAGAAAATAGCATTATAGAAAGATGTGTAAGTGAAAATGGAGATATCGCAATTACTGAATATGAAGTTTTGAATTATAATTCTGAAGGAAACTATTCTGTTGTAAAATGTATATTAAAAACTGGGCGTACACATCAAATTAGAGTTCATATGAGCTATATAGGACACCCTCTTTTAGGAGATACATTGTATGGTCATGAGTCAGATAAAATAGATAGACAAGCATTGCACTCATATAAAATGAGTTTTGTGCACCCAGTAGTTCAAAAGAAAGTTACTTATATTGCTACATTTCCACGTAATATAGCTGTTTTAATATCATAAAAATATCAATATTGCATTGACTGATATGAAGGAATAGTAGACAAAAAAAAACTAGGTTTTGTGAGATTACCTAGTCTTTTTACTACATAATTTTCGAGTTACTTCGCTTAAGCTATAGATATTATAACTCATTTTTTATTATATGTCAAATATTTTTTCAATCTTAATACCCCATTTTTTTGTAAATCTTTTGTTTTATTGTAAGAATTATCGCACTAATCACAGCAAATACTGCAAAGATTCCTAATTCTCTTGATGATATGCTACTAATTTGTAATAAGTCTCTAAACAAGTATACTGCTACGAAAAATCCTATAAATGTTGTGCTAAATAGAAATGCATGTAATTTATTAAATGGTATACAAACTTCTAAAACTGCTAAAATACTTACAAATCCGATTAACAAATACATAATTGTAACTAAGGCCTCATGTGCTATTCCAAGTACTGGTCCCATAAATGTTAAAAATACTATATTAAGCACTATTACAATCGCAAACGGTGCTGCATTTCGCAAAACTGTATGTAAAAATACTCCTCTAACAGGTTTGTTGTTTGGTTCAAATGATATAAAGAATGATGTATATGCCTCTATTACTAAGTCTATTAATGTGATTTGTATTGGTATAAATGGAAATGCTGTATTTGTAAGCACACAGAAAATTGATAGTAATACAGAGTATATTGTTTTTATAAAGAATATTCTTGCTACATTTGTAAGGTTGTTAACTACTCTTCTACCTTCCATTAATACATCTTTTAACACACTAAAATCTTGATTTAACAATACTATTTGTGATACTTGTTTTGCTGCATCATTTGCTTCTGGAAGTGTAATACTTAAATCTGCTTCTCTTAATGCAATTACATCATTTACACCATCACCTGTCATCGCTACTTGATGTCCTTTTGATTGAAGTGCTTTTACTATAATGCTTTTTTGATGTGGTAAAACTCTTGCAAAAATACTATATTTGTCTACTATATCAACTATTTCTGCATCAGAGCTTAATGTAGATAAATCAATATATGATTCATAATCTTCAAGTCCTGCTCTTCTTGCTATTGTTGATACTGTTATAGGATTATCTCCTGATATAATTTTTATATCAACTGATTGAGTTTTAAAATAACCTAACATTTCTTTTGCATTTTTTCTAAGTGGATCAGCTAAAATTACTGAAGCTATAATATTTAGATTAGGCAATTCTTCTGCTTCTACATTTTCTTTAGTATATGCTATACATAAAGCTCTCTTTCCATCTTCTTGAGCATCTACAACACATTTTGGTAATTGGATGCCTGCTTTTTCTACTAATCTCTCCGGTGCTCCAACTATAATTGTTCCAATATCTTTTAATGTAACACTACTCCATTTTCTTTCTGATGAAAATGATATATCACTAATTTTTTCATATTTTGCATCGCCTTTGAAATAATCTTTTAATGCCATAAAAGTTGCATTGCTATCATCTGTTGTTTTTACATATGAATTCATTATATTTTCAAATGTATCTGGTAAAATGCTATCATCATATTTTTCTATATCTATTACCTTCATTTTTCCTTCTGTAATAGTTCCTGTTTTGTCCAAACATAAAGTATCCACATGTGCTAAAGTTTCTACACTATATAAATCTTGTACCAAGACTTGTTTTTTAGCAAGCTTTATTACTCCAGACTCTAATGCAATACTTGTAAGTAATACAAATCCTTTTGGAAGCATTCCAAGTAGTGCAGCAGCTGTCGCAATTACTGATTGTTGCAAATTTACTTCTCTATAAATAAATGCTTGTACAAAAAGTATAACTCCAACTGGTATAATAACAAAACTTGTAAAATTTGTAACTTTTTTCATTGAATTTAAAAGTTCTGAATTTACTTGCTTGTGTTTTTTAGTAGCATTTATTATTTGATTTGCAAAATTGTCATCTCCTACTTTTTCAACAACAGCATAACATTTTCCACTTACAACATAACTGCCAGATAAAAGCTTATCGTCTTTTTCTTTTAATATAGTGTCAGACTCACCTGTAAGAAGAGATTCATTTACTTCAATTTCTCCTTCAATAATATAAGCATCTGAAGGTATTTGGTCTCCTTGTGCTAATAAAATAACATCATCTAGTACTATCTCCCCTACTTCAATTTCTTCTTCTTTTCCATTTCTTATAACTTTTGATTTTGAAGCTGTTAAAATTGATAATTTTTTTACTAAATTTTTTCCATGAATTTCTTGTATAATACCTATCAACACATTTACAATAATAATTAGGATGAAAACCATATTTGTATATGCTTGTACACATGCAAGAGCTATAGCTATAATCAAGTTGAACAAATTAAATAATGTACATACATTATCTCTAACAATCTCCCAATTTGATTTCAAATTGTTTGTATTTGACTTATTAATTTTCCCCTCTTCTATTCTTTTGTTTACTTCTTCAGTAGTTAGACCTTTTAATTTTTCCATATAGTTTAAACATTCCTTTCCTGAAACATTAAGTTTTATTAATTTTCTAAATTACTAAACATTGCTATTATATAATTATCTATATTATTTGACAAGTATTTTTAAGAAATTTAATATTTTTTTAATTTCTACTAGACTTTTTTTTGATTTTTGTGTATGATTATATAGAAACTTAAAGATAAAATTATATGGAGAAGCAATGCAGTTAGAATATTAGTTCTACAACTACAAAACTTCTTTAGAGAAAGGATTGATATTATATGTTAAAAAATTTTTCAATTATTTTGTTTGTTTTAGTTTTATTGTTATCAATAAGCACTGTTGTTCTTGCAACAGACATTAATATGAATTTACCTGTTGAAGAAGAAAATTTAGTATCCGAAGATGGCAATTTAATAGGTGGAGATGAACCAGCAACAGAAGACTCAAATATAATAGGAAACACACAAGATGATTTGCAATACTCCACTGATGGTGTGCAAGGTGCCACAGACGCTACACAAGATGACATAGGTGGAGATGCTACTCCTTCAAGTGTAAGCAGTATCGCCCAGGAAAATATGAGTTTCTCAAATATCTTAAATATTTTAATTATAACAGTAGGCGTAATATTGATTTTACTTGCAATAGCTATTTTAGTTAGATTAAAATCATAAGACTTAAAAAAATATATTCTTTGTTTGAATATATTTTTTTGTTGTAAATTACTGGTAAAATGTATGTTGTAAATATTTGTTTTCGGCCCCCAACTGCGTAACAGTCTGTATAAAAAAATACAATAGTCTTGCACATTTTCTACCATTCATAAAAAAACAAGTTTTTTTATGAATGCGTATTTTTTCTACAGACTGTAACTTGTCGGTCCCCACCTTAAGCACTCAAACAAAATTTAAAACATACATTTTACCTTAAATTTTTAAATTAATTTTTTAAAAAATTTGAATAAATTAAAAAAATTAAGCAATACTATAAATAGAGAAACTAAAAATCTCTATTCTTTTATTTTGCATAAAATTAATTTTTAAGGAGGTCTTAAATGAAAAAGAAATTTTTATTTGTTTTTGTAGCAACATTACTAATGCTTTCTGTTGCAATATCATCTTTTGCAATGAACAACATGGCAGATGGTGTAAGAAATTTTGTTGGTGGTACTGAAAATGTTATAGAAGATGCTGGTAAAGGTGTAGCTAATGGCATAAAAAGTGGCTTAAATACTGTTGGAGAAGGAACTCAAAATGTTATGTCAGGTGCTGGTAATGCTATGAGAAATACAGGAAATACAGTGGCTGGTGCAGTTACTGGTAACGATAATAATAACAATGGATACACAGCTACCAGAACTTCAACAGGTAATGCAACAGTAGCAGGAATGTCAGCTAATACTTGGTCTTGGATTATAATAGGAATTTCTGCAGCTGCTATAATAGCTTTAATATGGGCATATATGAGACAGAAAAACAATAATGATATTTACATTGATTCTGATAAGATGTAATGTGCATCATTGCTAAAAAGTGAGTAGAAACTAAGTGTGTTATTTTACTTAGCTTCTACTCACTTTTTTAATATTATTTTATTATCTTTTTTCATCAGCGCGCATTGCCTTTTGCATTCTACGCTCTGCATCTCTTTTAGCAATATCTTGTCTTTTATCATATAATTTTTTACCTTTGCCAACCCCAAGTTCAATTTTCAAAAAATTACCACTAAAATATAGTGAAATAGGCACAAGGCTAAGACCTTTTTGCTTTATAAGACCAGTAAGTTTATTTATTTCTCTTCTGCTCAATAGCAGTTTTCTTGTTCTTAAAGGGTCTTTATTATAAATATTCCCATGTTCATATGGACTTATATGCATACCGTATATAAAAACCTCACCGTTTTTTATGTTTGCATAACTGTCTTTTATATTCACTTTGCCATTTCTAATAGATTTTATTTCTGTGCCAGTCAAAACAATACCTGCCTCATATGTATCTTCTATTGTATAATTATGCCTGGCAGTAGGGTTATTTGCTACAATCTTTTTGCTCATCTTAGCCTCCTTTTAATCTCACTTATATCCTTTTCAATTTTTCTAAGTTAAACTATTTTTCTTTGTCGGTATTTTCTCTATATTAAATAACTTCTCTCTGTTTGCCTTACTAAGGTGTGTCCCTCTTGTTTCATTTTTGAAA
>CAMOBD010000081.1 GCA_946578345.1 uncultured Clostridium sp. | reverse complement strand
TTTTGGGACATTTTCAAAAGTTATTACTTAAGACATTATCATAAATTAATCATAATTTATTTAAAAAAACTTTATTTTGTATTGACTTATGGGAAAAATTAGGATATAATAATAAAGCTTATTATTAGTAAAAAATCCCATTGCGGTTTAAATATATACAGGAGGTGCAAAATGAAAAGAACATATCAACCAAAAAAGAGACAAGAACAAAAAGAACATGGATTCATGAAAAGAATGAGTACTAAATCAGGAAGAAATGTTTTAAAAGCAAGACGTGCAAAAGGAAGAAAAAAACTAAGTGCGTAAGTTATTTGGGGTCACTTAATATGGTGACCTTTTTTGAAATGGTTAGATTGAAAAATAATTACAATTTTTGCTGTGTCAAATTTCATTTAATCTAAAAGGTAAAACCTTTTAGATTAAATAGCTACAATCGCTATTGCCTTTGAGATTTTGTCGCTATGCTCCAAAACTCAAATCGGCAAAAACAAATACGACATAAAGTCGATTTGTTTAGTGCAGTTACATACACAAAGTATGTACTCTGAAAATAGGGAAGAAATAATGAAAAGAATAAAAACCTTAAAAAAAAATTATGAATTTAAAAATGTCTTATCAAGAGGAAAATTCTATATAGGAAAACAAATATCAATATATATACTAAAAAATAATAAAAAAACTAATGTAATGGGCATTGCCGTAAGCACAAAGCAATGCGGGGCAGTTTTAAGAAATAGAATAAAAAGATTAATTAGAGAAAATTATATATTAATAAAGGATAATCTAAAACAAGGATATGATATTGTTTTTTTATGGAATAAAAAAGTACAGCCAAAAAATGCTGAATATCATATAATAGAAAATGATATGATAAGATTGTTTAAAAAATCTGAGTTGATAGAAGAAAGTAAATAAGATGAAGAAAATATTGCTTTTTTTATTAAAAATATATAAAAAATATATTTCACCAATGTTTAAAGCTATTGGTGTTGAATGTAAATATTATCCTACATGTTCTGAATATATGAGACAAGCTATAGAAAAATATGGTGCGCTTAAAGGAACTTGGTTAGGAATAAAAAGATTAGTAAGGTGTAATCCTTTTGCTAGAGGTGGTTATGACCCTTTAAAATAATTAGTTAAAAAATAATTGAATTTTGGCGTTGTTAAACTTCGCCTGCGAAAATCCTTTGGCGTCAAAAAGCACGACTCCGGTTTTCTTGCTCGTTTGCCTAGCCAAAATGTTAATTCTTTTTCAACTATAAGAAAGCTCTAATAAAAGAGAGGAATGGTTAAATAAATGGGAGCAATTTCAAGTTTATTTGGTTATTTATTAAATGCTTTATATACAGTATTAAATAATTATGGTGTTGCAATTATTGTATTTTCTATTATTTTGAGAATTATTTTAATACCAATTACAATAAAGCAGCAAAAAACAATGAAAAAATCTGCTAAACTTCAAGAAGAAATGAAGGAGATTCAAAGAAAGTATAAAAATAATCCTGAGAAATTAAATCAAGAAACAATTGAATTATATAAAAGAGAAAAAATGAGTCCGTTTGGAGGATGTTTTAGTTCAATAATTCAATTAATAATAATTCTTTCAGTATTTTGGCTTGTAAGTCAGCCACTTACATATATGAAAAAGATAGATGTAAATGTAATAAATGATTATAAAACACAATTACAACAAGAAGGAAATAATCAAACATATGCAGAAATAGCTATAATAAATAGATTTGGTGCTGAGGATGAAAGAGTTAGACTAAATATGGAATTCTTGGGATTAGATTTAAGTAAAGTTCCAAGTAGTAATCTAAATGATTGGACAGTATATATAATTCCATTATTATATGTTATTTCATCTGTGGGATCAATTAAACTTACAAATAATATGAACAATAAAAAGAAAGATAAGAAAAAAGCTATTACAGATGGAACAGAAGTGTTACCTGCTGAAGAGCCTAATGAGTTAGAGGCTATGGAGGCTATGAACAAAAATATGATGTATATGCTTCCATTAATGTCAGTATTTATAGCATTTATAGCACCTTTAGGTTTAGCTTTGTACTGGTTTATAAGCAATGTTTTGATAATAATAGAAAGATTAATTATAGATGCCGTTATGAGACATAAGGAGGAAAAGGAGAATGCCTAAATCAATTATATCAGAAGGAAAAACAACAACAGAAGCGATTTCTAATGGTTTGAAGAAATTAAATGTTTCAAAAGATAGAGTAGATATAAAAATAATAGAAGAGCATGAAAAAAGAAGTTTCTTTAGTATTTTAGCACCTAGAGTAGTGAAAGTAGAATTAACTTTAAAAGAAGATAAAAATACTTCTAGATCACATGAAATGCATAGAGAAAGAGAAGTTAAAATAACTAAAGAAGAATTGGAAGAATGCAAAACAAAACTTGAAAACTTTTTAAAAGATTTTATAAATCAAATAGGTGGTTTAGAGTATAAAATAAGTATTGAGCCAGATAGTGGATTTATAAAGGTTGATATAGAAGGAGAAAATTCAAGAGCTTTAATAGGATATAGGGGAGAGGTACTAAATTCTCTTCAAGTAATATTAAGTTCTATTGCAAATAAACATTCTAAAGATAGGGCTAAAGTAATACTTAATATTAGCAATTATAAAGAGAAAAGAGAAAAATCTTTAGAAGAACTTGCAGATAAGATATCAAAAACAGTATTAAAAACTGGAAAACCTATTACATTAGAGCCAATGATGGCATATGAAAGAAAAATAATACATAATAGATTACAATCTAATAATAGAGTTGTAACATATAGTGTAGGAGAAGAGCCATATAGAAAAGTGGTTATTGCAAAAAAATAATAATTTAATATAAAAAATCGGAAGTCAAAGTGAAGATTTTAGTGAGTTTATTTTAGCTAATTCTAACTTTGACTTTTTTAATAGGTAAAATTAGAAAGGAGAAATAAAATGGATACAATTGCTGCAATCGCAACTACTACAGGTGCAGGAGGAATAGGAATTGTAAGAATGAGTGGAGATAATTGCTTTGAAATATTGAAAAAGATTTTTATTCCTAAAAATAAAAATGTGGATATTGATAAAGTAAAAGGTTACACAATCAAATATGGGTATATTATAAACCCTGAAACTCAAGAGAAAATAGATGAGGTGTTGATTTCTTTCTTTAGAGCTCCAAGGAGCTATACTACAGAAAATATGTGTGAAATAAACTCACACGGTGGAACTGTGGTTGAAAGAAAAATATTAGAACAATGTTTATTAAATGGTGCTAGTTTAGCTAAGCCAGGAGAATTTACTAAAAGAGCTTTTTTGAATGGAAGAATTGATTTATCTCAGGCTGAGTCTGTAATAGATTTAATTAATTCTAAAACAGATAAAGAAGCTTCAGCATCTTTTGAACAATTACAAGGAAGGCTTTCAAAAGAAATAGAAGACATAAGAAATGAGCTTTTAGATATTATGGCTGATATAGAGGCTCAGATAGATTATCCAGAGTATGATATAGAAGAAACTACCAACGAGAAAGCAACTAAAATATTAAATAATATAAAAAATAAGCTAATGGCATTAGAAAATAGTTTCGAGAATGGGAAACTTCTTAAAGAAGGGGTAAAAACTGTTATAATAGGAAAGCCAAATGCCGGAAAATCCTCTTTATTAAATACTTTACTAGATGAAGATAGAGCTATTGTTAGTGATTTAGAGGGAACTACAAGGGATACAATAGAAGAGTTTATAAATGTTGAAGGAGTTCCTCTAAAAATTATAGATACTGCAGGAATAAGAGACACAGATAATAGTGTAGAAAAGATAGGTGTTGAAAAAGCAATAAACTTAATCGACGATGCAGATTTAATAATAGCGGTATTTGATAGTTCAAAAAAACTTGATAAAGAAGATTTTAGAATATTGCATTTAATAAAAGACAAGAAAAGTATAATATTGCTAAATAAATGCGATTTAAGCGAAAATAATGCTGAGACAACAAGTTATATGTCTAACTTAAATAAAATCGTTATAAAGGCATCTATGAAGACAAAAATGGGGATAGATAAATTATATAAAACTATTTCAAATATGTTTAATAATGATGAGATTGAATTAAATAATGGAATTATTATTACTAATATAAGACATAAAAATCAAATCCATAAAGCTATAACAAGTATAAATGGCGCATTAGAAAGCATAAATAACAATGTTACTGTTGATATTTTAGCAATTTATATAAAAGAGACTTTAGAGAATTTAGGGGAGATAACAGGTAATAATGTTTCTGAAGATATTATTAATAAAATTTTTTCTAAATTTTGTTTAGGAAAGTAATTTTTGAATAATTTATAAGAAAATTGGCCTTAAAATGTCTATCTTTACAGTGTTTGCATATATTCAAAATGACAAGATTTGCTCAAATGACAAAGAATTTAAGCTGTGAAACATTTTTGAAAAAATTGCCAAAGAGACAAAAACGGAAGTATATTACGAGAAAATATAAAAATATTACACATTTACTTATCAGTTACACCAACGGTTTGCTAATTCGTCGACAAAATTCGACAAATCGTTCGTGTTTACAAAAAGACAAAAAATCAGTGCGTGAAACAATCGCGAGAAAATCCGAAAAAAATCAAAAAAATGCAAAATACTATTTTGAAATCAATTAATTGAGTTTCATATATAAAAAGATATAATTAGTAAAATATGGGAGTAAACAAAAAAATTATAATAGAAAGGGAGATATAAAAAATGGAATATGACGCAGGAAAATTTGATGTAGCAGTAATTGGTGCAGGACATGCTGGATGTGAGGCAGGCCTTGCGGCAGCTAGGTTAGGACTAAAGACTTTAGTCTTTTCAATAAGTTTAGAGGCAGTTGCAAATATGCCTTGCAATCCACATATTGGAGGAAGTTCAAAAGGACATCTAGTTAAAGAATTGGACTGTCTAGGTGGAGAAATGGGAAAAAATATTGATAAGACATTTACTCAATTAAGAATGCTAAATACCTCAAAAGGACCAGCTGTTCACTCTTTAAGGGCTCAGGCTGATAGAAAAAGATATCAAGAAGAGATGAAGCATACATTAGAAAAACAGGAAAATTTATATTTAAAACAAGCAGAGATAATAGATATTGGGGTAGAAGATAAAAAGGTAAAATATGTGAAGACTAATATAGGGGCAGTATATCATGTCGATAACGTTATTTTAGCTACAGGGACATATTTGAAAGGTAAAATATTTATAGGAGAGACATCTTTTGAAAGTGGTCCTGACGGTGTGTTTCCAGCAAATAGGCTATCTGACATGCTTAAGAAAATAGGAATAAATTTAGTCAGATTTAAAACAGGAACGCCTGCAAGAATTAATAAAAAGAGTATAGATTTTTCAAAAATGGAAATACAAGAAGGAGATAAAAATCCAGAAGCTTTCTCTTTTGAAGATAGTATAGACCCATCTATAGAGCAATTACCTTGCTATTTAACATATACAAATCAAAAAACTCATGATATTATAAGGGCGAATTTACATAGATCTCCACTTTATGCTGGAGCAATCGAAGGGACAGGACCAAGATATTGCCCATCAATAGAGGATAAAGTAGTAAGATTTGCTGACAAAGAGAGACATCAGTTATTCGTTGAGCCTGTAGGAAGAAACACTGATGAAATGTACATACAAGGAATGAGTTCATCGCTTCCAGAAGATGTACAAATAGCTATGTATAGAACAATACCTGGACTAGAGCATGCGGAGTTTACAAGACCTGCATATGCTATAGAATATGATTGTATAGACCCGTCAGAATTAAAGCTTTCCTTAGAGCATAAAGAGATTGATGGAATGTTCTTTGCTGGACAAATTAATGGAACTTCAGGATATGAGGAAGCTGCAGTTCAAGGATTAATGGCAGGGATAAATGTTGCAAGAAAAACTCAAGGAAAAGAACCAATAATATTAGATAGGTCTCAAGCGTATATAGGGGTTTTAATTGATGATATTGTTACAAAAGGAACAAACGAACCATACAGAATGATGACTTCAAGAGCTGAATACAGGCTACTTCTAAGACAAGACAATGCTGATTTAAGACTAACTGAAATTGGTCATGAGGTAGGCCTAATTTCTGATGAAAGATATAGCAAATTTATAAAGAAAAAAGAAGATATACAGAAAGAAATAGAAAGAATAAAGACTACTACAGTAAAACCTACTAAAGAAATTAACGAGTTTTTAGAAAAGTATAATAGTTCTACTATTTCAAATGGTGTAAAATTGGCTGATTTGCTAAAAAGAAGTGAATTAACTTATGAAAATTTATCTGAAATAGATAAAGAAAGACCTGAGTTACCATTAGAAACACAAAAAGAAGTTGAAATCCAAATAAAATATGAAGGATATATTAAATTACAAGAAGAACAAGTAGAAAAATTCAAGAAGTTAGAAACAAAATTATTACCAAAAGATGTGGATTATAGTGAAATCAAGGGATT
>CAMOBD010000080.1 GCA_946578345.1 uncultured Clostridium sp. | reverse complement strand
TGGAACAAATGCAACTAGGGAAGAAAGAGCAGTAGAACTTGCTAAAAAATATTACGAAGAAACATATGGAAGCACAGATGGTGTGTATTTTACATATGATTCTGTAAATGGTGATGGAAGATATATAGTAATAGCAGGAACTGCAGGAAGCGGCTCAAATAAATTCTTGCTTGTAGATTTAAATGCAGAAGAAGTTACTGAAAAATAGATAGGCAAGCAGAAATAAGTTGAAGTTCATGATAGAAAATTAAATAGTAAATATAACGAAGACAAATAATAGAAAGGAATTTGACAAAATGGATAAAGAAGTTAGTTTTGAAGAAAATATGAAAAAACTTGAAGAAATAGCTGTAGAATTAGAAAAAGGAGACTTGGATTTAGACACTTCTGTAAAGAAATTTGAAGAAGGAATGAAGATTTCTAAAGAATGCAGTGAAATGCTAGAAAAAGCAGAAAAAAAGATTACAATGTTAATTAAAGGTGATGACGGAGAATTAACAGAAGAAAATTTTGTACAGAATGAGGAATAGGGGATATGAAGGAGTTTATTTTAGAATATAGGTATTTAATAGTACCATTTGCAACATGGTTTTTTATACAATTATTTAAACTAATATATGATTTAGTTACAACAAAACAATTTAATTTTAAAAGAATTTTAGGAGCTGGTGGAATGCCAAGCTCTCATTCTGCTGTGGTAGTAGCACTATGCACAATGATAGGAAAAAACTATGGAATTAACTCAGCTATATTTGGCTTGTCTGTAGTATTTGCATTTGTTGTGATGTATGATGCTGCAGGAGTAAGAAGAGCAGCAGGAAAGCAAGCTAAGCTTTTGAATAAAATAGTTCAAACACCAGGACTATCTAATGTAGAAGTAACAGAAAAATTACAAGAAGTTCTAGGGCACACTCCAATACAGGTATTTGTGGGAGCGTTTATTGGACTGATTGTGGGATTGATTTTTGGTTAGGATAGTTGAAAAATAATTTTTTGATTGAATTATCAAAACACTTTATTTACAATTTAAGATTTGTGTGATAAAATTATACATAATTTGAATATCTTACTAAATGTTGTAAGATATATTTCAACCATTAACAATAAATATTGTGACTGGAGGGACAACAATGAATGTTAATCTACCGTATGAAATTGGCACAGTATTGACAACAAAGGAACAGGGAAAAGTACAATATGATAGAGTAGACCACTATATTGTGGAAAACAAAATTCAGGTTGTATTGGAACTGTGTTATGAAACAAGTCCTAGATTATCTACACCGATAGACATCGAAGATTTGGAAAAGAAATGGGAGGTTTACAAACATTAAAAGTCAAGCAAAAAACTCATAAACAGAATTGTTAAGGAGAAAATAATGAAGAAAATCGCCGTAGTCATAGACTACGACGATTTTTTGCACATCAATTCGGGTCTGTATCTGACAACGCAGCAGAAACATGGTGTCTCGCATCTCTTTTAGCCGTATATAGCCGCACAGTAGAAACATGGTATCCGTTATCAAACGCAATTGAGGTAAGAATGTCTTTTCGAAAGTCTTTTGTGTACTTGGGATAGTCAATAATCTCAAATGCTTTAATGAGCGGAATACGACCTTCATCAACTTGAGCAAGAACTTCAGCAATACTCGGTTTAAAAAAACCGCAGTAAGCATATGTATGTAAGCAAGGAAAATCACATGCTGGCCATGCCTCAAGCTGATTTTCACCAACTTCTTCTCTCATATCCTCGTCACGATTGAAAAAGTAACTTGTACGTCTTAGTTCATCAAGAGTATACTCTCTGAAATAGTGCAGTTTACCATCTTTTGCTGTGATGACAGGTTTGATGTGCTTGTACCGTTCCATCAACTCTTCATCAGAAATTTCTGGAATTGACATTTTGAACATTGTACATACCTCCTTGAATTCTCTTGGAGGCTAGAAACCTCCAAGGTGTTGACTTATTGGTTTCTAACAAAACTAACAATATTATTTTACTACAATTTGCATAAAGTGTCAATTAAAAAATAAAAAATAGTATTGATATTATTATTACAATAATATATAATAAAAAAATCTAATAGGTTTGAAAATAAATTATAAAAATAAAGTTGGACAAAGTTGGACAAAACAAGCCCGTCCCCAATTGTCCCAAGAAAGAGAGGTAATTTGTAATGGAAGATGTAGAAATTGCTAGAAATACTAAACTAGAGAAGATTAGTGAAATCGCAGAGAAAATAGGTATAACTGAAGAAGAACTTGAGCCTTATGGAAGATATAAAGCAAAAATTTCTTTGAAGGCATTTGACAGATTAAAAGAGAAGGAAAATGGAAAATTAATTTTAGTTACTGCTATAAATCCAACTCCTTTAGGAGAAGGAAAAACAACCATATCTATTGGACTTGCAGATGGACTTAAAAGTATAGGTAAAAAATCTATTTTAGCTTTAAGAGAGCCTTCATTAGGACCAGTTTTTGGAATTAAAGGTGGAGCAACAGGTGGAGGATATTCTCAAATAACACCAATGGAAGAGATTAATTTACATTTTACAGGAGATATTCATGCAATTACATCTGCTAACAATTTGCTTTCTGCAATGATTGATAATCATATATATTTTGGAAATGAACTTGAATTTGACAGAGTAACATGGAAAAGATGTGTGGACTTAAATGATAGACAGCTAAGAAAAGTAGAGACAGGACTATCAGGAGAAAAGAATATTGTGCCAAGAAAGGATGGATTTGATATATCTGTTGCATCTGAAATCATGGCAATCTTTTGCCTTGCTACAGATATTGATGATTTAAAAAGAAGAATAGGAAATATTATAGTTGGATATACTAAAGAGAACAAGCCAATAACTGCTAGAGATTTAAAGACTGATGGAGCATTAACTGTTCTACTAAAAGATGCAATAAATCCAAATTTAGTACAAACGCTAGAACACACACCAGCTATAGTACATGGTGGACCTTTTGCCAATATTGCACATGGATGTAATAGCATTATAGCTACAAAAATGGCATTAAAGTTAGGAGACTATGTAATTACAGAAGCTGGATTTGGTGCAGATTTAGGAGCAGAAAAGTTCTTGGATATAAAATGCAGAAAAGCTGGAATAAAGCCAGATGCAGTAGTATGTGTAGCAACAATAAAAGCACTAAAATATCATGGAGGAATGCCAAAAGAAGAAATACAAAACGAAAGTATAGAAGCATTAGAAAAAGGATTTGGAAACCTTCTAAGACATGTTGATAATTTAAAAAATAAATTTGGCTTAAATGTAATAGTAGCTATAAATAAATATAACCATGATACAGAAAAAGAAATAGAATTTTTAAGAAATAAATTACAAGAGAACGGAATAGAACTTAGCCTTGTAGAAAGCTGGGGCAAAGGTGGAAAAGGTGCAACAGATTTAGCAGAAAAAATCGTTAAATTAACTGAAAATGAAACAAAACTAAATTATGCTTATGACTTAAATGAAAGTATAAAAGAAAAAATAAATGATGTTGCAACAAAAATATATGGAGCAGAAGGAGTAGAATACTCTAAGGAAGCAGAAGAAGAAATAGCACGAATAGAAAAAATGGGATATGGTAACTTGCCAGTATGTATTGCAAAAACTCAATATTCATTTTCTGATGACGCAAAAAATCTAGAATGCGTAGAGCCTTTTAAAATTCATGTAAAAGAAATAAATTTAAAAGCAGGTGCAGAATTTGTAGTAGCAATAACAGGAAAAATAATGACAATGCCAGGACTTCCAAAAGTACCAGCAGCAGAAAAAATTGACTTAGATGAGAGTGGAAATATAGTTGGAATATTTTGATTAATAGTGCCATTTGGGACAGACACCATTGGCACCATGAAAATAAATGTATAATAACACCATTTTTGGATAAAATAAAACTAAAATTTATTTTTGAAGAAAGTGGTGTTATTTTATGTTTACTGTTTGTGCAATTGGGGACAGACCCCAATTGCATAGAAAGTATACATAAAGTGATGCGGATGGAGGTTATTAATGGCAGTTAAATTAAAAAGAAATTTAAAGGCGATTTTGGTAATATTTATTGTTAGCTCAATATTTGTTTCATACAATGTTTTTTTTAGAAATAGTGATGTATTTGCTCTATCTAAGTATGGCTCAAGAGGTGAAGAAGTTCGCACAATACAGACAAAACTAAAAAGATGGGGATATTATGATGGGAATGTTGATGGAATATATGGAAGTCAAACTTTGGCTGCAGTAAAGAAATTTCAACAGAAAAATGGACTTACTGTAGATGGAATTGCAGGTACAAAAACACTTCAGGCAATGGGAATATATAACTCATCGAGCAACAGTTCAAGTAGTAATTCTAGTTCATCGACAAATTCAAGCGATTTAAATCTGCTTAGTAGGCTGGTGTATGGAGAGGCAAGAGGAGAACCGTATACTGGACAAGTTGCAGTAGCGGCAGTAGTTCTAAACAGAGTAAGGAGCAGCTCGTTTCCTAATACTGTTTCAGGTGTAATTTATCAAAGTGGTGCATTTGATGTGGTATCAGATGGTCAAATAAACCTAACACCAAATGAAACTGCAAAAAAAGCAGCACAGGATGCATTAAATGGTTGGGACCCAACCAATGGAGCCATATATTACTTTAACCCAGCAACAGCAACAAACAAATGGATTTGGTCAAGACCAATGACAGTAACAATAGGAAAACACAGATTCTGCAAATAGTGATAACTTGGAGAAAATGGACACTCCTAAACGTCCAAGAATTTGGACAGTGTTTCTACTTAACGGTCAAAAAATTGTACAATAATTTCTACAAAATACAAAAGTATTCTTGATAAAAAATTGTCTATGTAGTAAAATAGTGTTATATTAATTTTATACAATCAATAAAAGAGGTGAAAAGCATGAAAACAATAGCAATAGGAGAAAGTGACTTTAAGATGCTAAGAAGAAAAGACAGTTATTACATAGACAAAAGTATGTATATAAAGGATATAATTGATAATGGTAGTAAAGTGGTATTAGTAACGCGTCCACGTAGATTTGGAAAAACGTTAAATATGAGTATGCTAAGATATTACTTTGATTGTGATGTAAAAGATTCAAAAGAGTTATTTGAAGGATTAAAAATAATGGAGCAAGATGAAAAATACACATCAAAGTTGGGCGCATATCCATGCTTGTATTTGACATTGAAAGATGTAAATGATTATTGCTATGAAAATATGATACTTGGATTTAAAACAGCTGTATTAGAGATGTATAGAGATCATAGATATTTGCTAGACAGTGATAAGATATATGATGATGAAAAAGCAAAGATAATGGATATATTATATGCAAGAGAAGATGAAGTGACATTAAAAAATTGTGTAAGAGAACTAAGTGGATATTTGTATAGGCATTATGAAAAACCAGTAATGCTATTTATAGATGAATATGATGTGCCAATTCAAGCTGCATATGTCAAAGGATATTATGATAAGGCAATAGATTTTCTAAAAACATTCTATGGAGTAACATTTAAAGATAATCCATATTTAGAGAAAACAGTATTAACTGGTGTAAGTAGAGTGGCAAAGGAGAGCATATTCAGTGGAGCAAATAACTTTAAAGTATATACTGTGCTAGACAATGAGTTTGCAGATGATTTTGGAATAACATCAGAAGAAATGGACAAGGTGATAGAAGACTTTAATGTAGAAGATGATAAAGAAGAAATAAAAAAATGGTATGATGGATATAAAATTGGAAATGTTGAAGGATTATATAATCCATGGAGTATATTGAATTATCTAACAGATAAACAGCTAAAACCATATTGGGTAAATACAAGCTCAAACGATTTGATAAAACTTACATTAACAAAATCAACATCAATAAAAGAAAAAATGGAAAGGCTTCTAAGAGATGAAACGATAGAAGTACCAATAAATCTAGAAACTATAATAGTAGGAATAGAAGATAACGAAGACAACATATGGGGATTGATGCTAGGAACGGGTTATTTAAAAGTAGTAGAAACAGTTGATTTGATAGAAGGAATATATAAAGTACAGCTACCTAATTTTGAGATAAAATACTTATTCCAATCAATAGTAAGAGATTGGTTTAGTAACAAAGTTCCTGGTAATAATTTGAGAAGTATCTTAAAAGATTTAGTAGAACTAAATTTAAGTGAATTTGAGAAAAAGTTTAGAAAGTTAGTTGTAGAAATGTTTAGCTATATGGATGTTGGAGAAAATACAGCAGAGAACTTTTATCATGCATTTGTATTAGGAATGTTAGTAGGATTAAAGGATTCTTACTATGTAAATTCAAATAGAGAATCAGGAATGGGTAGATATGATATAATGCTAGAGCCACAAGATAAAAATGGAAATAGCTTTATAATAGAGTTTAAAGTAGCAGATGATATGGAAGAAAATACTATAGAAGATGTAATAGAAAATGCAAAAAAACAAATAGAAGATAGAAATTATGAAAGCAACTTGAGAGAAAGAGGATTTAATAATATAACTAAAATTGTATTTGCATTTAAGGGAAAGGAATGCAAGATGCAAGTTGTTTAGTAGTGTAAAAGGAGAAAGTGTAAAATGAAAAACAAAGTAACAAATAAAACCATTGAGGCTGTAAGAGAGAGAGAGAGAGAGAGAGAGCAAGAGACTAGTAAAAGTA
>CAMOBD010000079.1 GCA_946578345.1 uncultured Clostridium sp. | reverse complement strand
CCCGTTAATGTTTAAAAAATTTTAGGACATTTTCAAAAACTATTGACACACTTTTTTCAAAATTTTATTATATATCTTGACTATTTACTCATAAATAGTTTATAATAAATATAGGAAATGGAGAAACCACAAAGGTGGTTGCCTCGAAAATGATATGAAAAAACACATCAAACTCGGCAAAGTTTACAGATGTGTTTTTTATCACATCTGCTTATTCTCATTTCCTATGTCAATTATTTTACAATATTATTTTAATCTTGTCTACAAATTTTATCGAATTTATAGATATATTTTTACATTTTCTTTTAATTTTTCTAATGCTCTATCTGCCAATTTTCCATATTTTAGTTTTTTATCTTTAATTCTCTCAGGAAGTTCTGGTAGTATTCCAAAATTTGCATTCATTGGTTGAAAGTTTTTGTTTTCGCTTGCAATGTATTTTGATAAAGCACCTATCATCGTCTCTTTTGGAAATGTGATTTGTCGCATTGGGGACAGGCCTTTTTGCGACATCTCTACTGCATTTAATGCTGCAACTAATCCTGATGCTATTGATTCTACATATCCCTCTACACCAGTTATTTGTCCAGCGAAAAATATATTTCTATTTTTCTTTAGGTTATATGTTTCATCAAGTAATTCTGGTGAGTTTATAAATGTATTTCTATGCATTACACCATATTTTGCAAAATCTGCATTTTGAAGTCCTGGTATTAAGCTAAATACTCTTTTTTGCTCTCCATATTTTAAATTTGTTTGAAAGCCTACCATATTAAATAGATTTCCTTCACTATTGTCCTGCCTTAGTTGCACAATTGCATATGGTCTTTTACCTGTTCTAGGGTCTGTAAATCCAACTGGTTTTAGTGGTCCAAACCTCAATGTATCTATTCCTCTTTTCGCCATTACTTCTATAGGCATACAACCTTCAAAAATTTCTCTTTTTTCAAAATTATGTAGTTCTACTACTTCTGCTTTTACAAGTTCATTCCAAAATTTTTCATACTCTTCTTTATTCATTGGAAGATTTATATAGTTATTTTCATTGCTATTTTTTATTCTTTCTTGCCATGTTTCTATCTCTTCATCTTTGCCTCTTTCTTGGCTATATCTGTTTCCCCAAAATGCAATATTCATATCTATGCTTTCTTTTTCTATTATAGGAGCTGCCGCATCATAGAAATGTAATCCCTCATCTCCTGTAAGATTAACTATCTCCCCAGATAATGCATCTGAAGTTAGTGGACCTGTAGCAATAATTACTATTCCATCTTTTGAAAGTTGCTCTAATGAAACCACCTCATTTTCTTTGTTTTGTGTTTTAGAAACACTTTCACTATCTCCACTTTTTCCTACTTCTTTCCTTATGATTTCCACATTTTCTAAACTTTCTAACTTTTTGGTTATCTCTTCTGAAAATCTTTCTCTATCTACAGCCAATGCTTGTCCTGCTGGGACAGCTACTTTATCTGCTGTTTTTATTAAAAGTGAATCCAACATGCGTAATTCTTCTTTTAACAATCCGCATGCATTTGTATGTAAGTTTGATTTAAATGAATTGCTACATACAATTTCTGCTAAATTTATATTACTATGTGCTGGTGAAAATTTATCTGGTTTCATTTCATAAAGCTTTACTTGTATTCCTCTTTTTGCAATCTGATACGCCGCTTCTGAGCCAGCAAGCCCTCCACCTATTATTGTTATGTATTCTTTCATAATACCTCCATTTTATAAAATCAAAATATTTTGTCCAAATAAATATACAAGAAGGCATATATCATAAGTTATTTAGCAAATGATATATACCCCCTTTAGGCTAGATTTTGAAATCCATTCTAAGCCATAGCTTGTCTGAACGATTCAGCAGCTTTATCCATTTCATTTTCTACTTCTTCCAGTACCAACATAGCATTTTCCGATGTTATATATGGTATTACAGCTTCTTCAATTGTTTGCCTTTTATAAATCAAATCATTAAATGCTTCTTGTATTGCCTTTCCTATGATTTTAGATTTGAAATATTTTTTGATTTCTTCGATGCTTTTCTTTTTATCGAGATAATCCAGAAATGGTCCCTCTTTCAGTTGATACCATGCTAAGAAGACTACAACCATGTTAGATAGTTCTTCTTTATAGGCTGCATCATTTTCAAGTTGCTTAAATCTTTCTGCAATTTCATGACTTTCCATGAGATCAGCCAGATTTCCTATCCGTATGTCAAACTTTAATTGCATTGTTTGTTCTATTAGATTCATAAAATCTGCCTCCTAAAAATTATTACAACAAAGTTGTATATCTATTATACCACTTTTTTCACACTAAATCAATTGGGGTCTGTCCCCAATTGCTTGTCTATTCAAACAATGCCATAATATCTTCCTTCGTAAGCCTATTTATGAATGTTTGCTCTGTAGAAAGCATTGCTTTTGCAAGATTTGCTTTTTTTTGTTGTAATTCATAAATTCTCTCTTCTATAGAGTCCTTTGTAATTAGCTTGTATACTTGTACATTCTTTTTCTGTCCTATTCTGTATGTTCTATCTGTAGCCTGATTTTCTGCTGACAAATTCCACCATGGGTCATAATGTATTACCATGTCAGCTCCTATTAAATTAAGTCCTGTTCCTCCTGCTTTAAGTGATATCAAAAATACTTTTATATCGTCATTATTATTAAACTCTTCAACAAGTTTTATTCTGTCTCCTACTTTAGTTTGTCCTGTTAATTTGAAGTACTTTATTTCTTCCTTTTTCAAGCTATTTTCTATGATTTCTAGCATGCTAGAATATCCTGAAAATAACAATATTTTGTGTCCAGATGCTATAGCATCTTTTAACACTTCTATACATTGGTTTAGCTTGCTGCTCTCTCCTTTATAGTTCGATATAAATAAAGATGGATGACAGCAGATTTGTCTTAGTCTCATTAATAGTGACAATATTTTAATTTGACTCTTTTCAAATCCATTTTTGTTTAGTTCTTCTTTTACTTCTTGTCTAGCATTTGCCATATATGATTTATATATTTTTAATTGCTCATCTTGCATCTCATTGTTAAGCACACTTATCGTTTTGTCTGGTAATTCAGTCAAAACTTGTTTTTTAGTTCTCCTTAAAATAAATGGCTCTATTAACATTTTTAGTTTTTCCATAATAAAGCTATCATTTTCTTTAACTATAGGAACTTCATAACAATCCTTAAATTTCTTGTAACTAAATAGATATCCTGGCATTATAAAGTCAAATATAGACCATAATTCTGATAATGAATTTTCGATAGGTGTACCAGTTAGTGCATACCTTGTTTCTGACTTTATTTCTTTAATTGCTTTTGCATTTTGAGTACTATTGTTCTTTATGTATTGAGCTTCATCTGCAATTATATACTTAAATTCATAATTGGTTTCTTTGTAATCTTCTATATCTCTTTTTAGCAAATCATATGATGTAATTACCAAATTATATTTTTTTATGCTTTTTATTTGAGCTTTTCTTTCTTCTGCAGTTCCATGAATAACTAGGTTTTTTATATTTGGCGCAAATTTATCTATTTCATTTTTCCAATTCAAAGAAAGTGAACTTGGACAAACTACAATACTTGGCTTTGGATTTTTATTCTCTTCCAAATATGATAAGATAATCGCTAATAACTGAACTGTTTTGCCAAGTCCCATATCATCTGCAAGAATTCCTCCAAATTTGTAATTATCCAATACTTTTAACCATTCAAAACCTATTTTTTGGTAATTTCTCAAACTTGTTTGCAATCCTACTGGAAGTTTTATCTCTTCCTCAATTTCTTTTTTAGATACTTGATTTACTATTTTCTTATACTCTTCATTCTTAGAAACAGTAGTGTTCACTTTGTTCAATATTCTGTCTAAATACATGCTTCTAGAGATTGGAAGCCTGATTTCTCCTTTTTTAATTTCGTCATAAGTGATTTCCTCATTTTCAAGCAATCCTGTTATAAAGTCCATAGTCTCATTTTGCTCTAAATCTAGGAAACTTCCATCTTTTAATCTATGATATTTCTTTTTTAGAGTATATTTTTTCATTATATTTCTTATTTCTTTTATATCAAAATCCATATCAATCAAATCTACTCTAAGTAAATCATTTTCTAGCTTAACACCTATTGATCCAATTTTTGGCTTTCTTATTTCTCTTTTCTTAAAATTGTCTGTAGCTAAAACTTCAAATTTTTGCATATATCTTTCAATTTCTTCAGATAGGAAATTGTAAATTTTCTCTTCATCAACTAAAATAAGTCTGCTATTCTCTTTATCTAGCATGAAACCTGTATTTACAAACACATCTAGATACTCGTTCTCTTTAGCAATATCTCTTGCAATAGTTATCTTTTCTTCTTGCAAAGGATTAAACTCTTGCTCTCCATACACAAATTTTATATCTGCAGTTATATAGTTGTTTTTATCATAGTCTAAATAAATTTTAACAAACAAATCCTCTGGTATATATTTATTAATTAAACTATCATCTAATTTTTGCAATGATATTTTGTCCTTTAATTTAGGATAAATCAATGAACAAAAATTAGGTAAATCTTCCCTTTTAAACCTTATTACTTCTGTATAATTTTCTTTATATATCTCTAAAAGTTTTAATGTAGTATTTTCAAAATCCTTATCACATCTGTATAAAGATTTTCCTGTAAGTAAGTATATATATGATTTTCCTTTGAATATGTCATATGGAAACACTTTTTTATTTGGCGTAATTTTATAGTTCCCATCTCTTTCTTGCTCTATGATAAAGTTTATATCTGGATTACGATTTTCAAAAGAAATTTTCTGCTCTTCTGTATCTCTTTTGAAAAGGACTTTCTTTCCTTGCAATACATCAAATAATTCATCTAATCCAGTATTTGAAATAGTTATAAACTCATTACTCATAGTCCTCATATATTTGCTATAACTTCCTACAGTTTCATTTGCATATTTAATTATTTCTGCATATTTCAAAACAAAGTTTAACAGTGGTAGACACTCTTTTTTGAAAGCTTCCTCTGTATGAACAAACTCTAATTTTGGTCCATATTTATATACTTCCTTATTTAACATTCTTTCAAAAAATTCTGGCAGGCTTTTTATTTGATATAACTGATTATCTCCAATCTTGAACTCTGCTTTCAATGTTTTATTAAATGTATCATATATTAATTTTGGCTCTATATTTAAATTATTTATTTTACTTTTTTCTTTCTCCTCTTGCTCTTTTTCATTATGATAAAAAGTATGCACAATCTGTTTAAATATCTTATATTGTTCTTCGTTCCTATTCATTTTTAAGATATCCCTTCTCATTTTTTCTAGTAAGGTATTATATCACATTTTGCTTGCTTGCGCAAGAGAATGTCGCAAAAGGGACAGACCTTTTTGCGACATTTTTTATTTCTTTGGTTTGTTCCATGAGATGTAATCACATGATTTTGGATTGTTTTCACAAATATAGAATTTTCTCTTTTTCTTAGATTTACGTACTTGTATTTTTCCTCCGCATTTAGGGCAAGGTACATCAATTGTTTCTACTATTGGTTTTGTGTTTTTACATTCTGGGTATCCAGGGCATGCCAAAAACTTTCCGAATCTTCCATATTTTACTACCATCATTCTTCCACATTTATCACATGGTACATCTGATACTTCTTCTACTAATTCTACGTGTTCTAATTCGTTTTCAACCTTTTCTACTTCTTTTTCAAAAGGTCCATAGAATTCACGTATTACTTGCTTCCATTCTTCTTTTCCTTCTGCTACTTCGTCGAACTCTTCCTCTATTTTTGCTGTAAATTCTACATTTATTATATCTGAAAAGTTTTCTGTAAGCAGCTTGTTTACAACCTTTCCAAGTTCTGTTGGTATTAATTGTTTTTGTTCTTTTTCTATATATCTTCTTTCTAAAATAGTTGTTATTGTTGGAGAATACGTACTTGGTCTACCAATACCTTTCTCTTCCAATGCTTTTACTAAACTTGCTTCTGTATATCTTGGTGGTGGTTGTGTAAAACTTTGCTTTGAGTCTAACTTCTTCTTCTGTACCACTTGATTTTCTTTTAAATCTGGCACAAAAGATTCTTCGTCCTCACTGTTTTGGTTATCTGATGTTTCTACATACAATGTCATGAATCCTTTAAATTTAAGTGATTGTCCACTTGCTCTAAAATTATATTCATTTACATCAATATTTGCAGAAATTGTATCATATACTGCTGCTTGCATTTGACTCGCTAAAAATCTATTGTATATTAATTTATATAATTTGTATTGGTCTTTGCTTAAACTATCCTTTATTTCTTCTGGATTTAAATCCACATAAGTTGGACGTATACCTTCATGTGCATCTTGAGAATTCTGCTTTGTTTTATAGTATCTGTTCTCGTAGTATTCTTCTCCATATAGTTTTACTATTTCCTTTTTAGCAGCTGCTCTTGCCTCATCAGATATTCTTGTTGAGTCTGTTCTCATATATGTTATTAAACCAACTGTTCCTCTTCCTTCAACCTTTACACCTTCATACAATCCTTGTGCAACTGACATTGTTTTCTTTAATGTAAATCCTAATTTTCTTGAAGCCTCTTGTTGCATTGTACTTGTTGTAAATGGTGGGGCTGGTGTTCTTTTCTTTTGACCTTTCTTTACTTCTGTTACAATATATTTTCCGTTTTCAATGTTCTTTAATATCTCATCTACTTGTTCTTTAGAATGCAATTCTATCTTCTTTTTATTCTTGCCATATAGCTTAGC
>CAMOBD010000078.1 GCA_946578345.1 uncultured Clostridium sp. | reverse complement strand
CGTATTGCGTTGTCAAAATTAATCACAAAATCCTCAACGTGCAACAAGCACGCCTGCGGTTTTGCAATTAATTTTTCCTAGCACTACTTGTTTCTTTTGAAAGCAGGAAGTGAGTGATACTCGTTTCTTTTGAATTTTATGGGAAAAGAAAATATAAAATGGTTACAGGTTTACTTGTTTGCCTAGCCAAAAATCAATTCTTTTCCGAATTTAGAGAAGAGAGAAAAGTTTAGACAAAAAATAGAAAGGGAGAATTTTCAAAATGGAAAGAAGAGTAGTAATTACAGGTTTAGGAGCGATAACTCCAATAGGAAATAATACTGAAGAGTTTTGGAAAGGTATTAAAGAAGGAAAATGTGGAATTGATGAGATAACACATTTTGATATAACAGATTATAAAGTAAAATTAGCAGCAGAAGTAAAAGGTTACAATGCAGAAGAACATTTTGACAGAAGAACTGCAAAGAGAATGGATAAATTTTCTCAATATGCAATAGTTGCTGCAAGAGAGGCTTGGAATGATAGCAAATTAGATAAAGAAACTGAGAACATGGAAAGAGTAGGAGTAATCCTAGGCTCTGGAATTGGTGGACTAGAAACAATGCAAGCAGATATTTCAAATTTAATACTAAAAGGTCCAGATAGAGTATCTCCAATGTTTATTCCAATGAGTATTTGTAATATGGCAGCAGGAAATGTTGCAATAGACCTTGGAATAAAGGGCGAATCTATTTCTATGGTAACAGCGTGTGCATCTGGAACTCATTGTATAGGAGAAAGCTTTAGAATGATAAAAAATGGATATCAAGATGTTGTACTTGCAGGAGGAACAGAAGCATCTATCACACCTGTAGGAATAGCAGGGTTTACAAATATAAAAGCACTTTCTCAAGCAACAGACAAGAATAGAGCAAGTATTCCTTTTGATAAGGAAAGAAGCGGATTTGTAATGGGCGAAGGAGCAGGAATAGTTATACTTGAAGAATTAGAGCACGCAAAGAGAAGAGGAGCAAAGATATATGCAGAGATAGTAGGATATGGAGCAACATCAGATGCATATCATATTACTTCACCAGCACCTGGAGGAGAAGGTGGAGCAAGAGCTATGAAAGTGGCTATGGAAGAAGCAGGAGTTAAACCAGAAGATATAACATATATTAATGCTCATGGAACATCAACACATTTAAATGATTCTTGCGAAACAGCAGCTGTTAAAGCAGCTTTAGGAGAAGCTAGTAAGAAAGTAATGGTAAGTTCAACAAAAGGACATATAGGACATTTGTTAGGAGCAGCAGGAGGAGTAGAAGCTGTAATATGTGCAAAAGCTGTTGAAGAAGGATTTGTACCAGCAACAATAAACTATAAAGTACCAGATGAAGAATGCGATTTAGACATAGTTCCAAACGAAGGAAGAAAAGTAGATGTTAAATATGCAATGTCAAATTCATTAGGATTCGGTGGACATAATGCGACTATATTGCTTAAAAAGTATGAGTAATACAGATTGAAAATAATAAATATAAAAGGAGTAAAACAATGAATTACAAGGAAATTAAAGAAATAATTGATGATTTTGGAAATTCTAAAATTGGTGAACTTAGCATAGAATTTTCAGATGGAACAAAAGTAAGCATGAAAAAGAACAGCATGCCAGCTGTGCCAGAAGTTGCTAAGCCTGTTGTAGTTCCAGAGCAAGCTGTAACTGTAGTTCAAAACCAAACTGAAGAGAAAAAAGAAGAGGAATATAAAATAGTAAAATCTCCAATGGTTGGAACATTTTATTCAAAATCATCTCCAAAGGCAAAACCATATGTAGAAGTAGGAAGCAAAGTGAAAAAAGGAGACATACTTTGTATAGTAGAAGCTATGAAATTAATGAATGAAATTGAGTCAGAATTTGATGGAGAAGTAGTAGAAGTTTGTGTTAAGGATGGAGAGATGGTGGATTACGGTAAGCCACTATTCAAACTAAAATAAAATTCAAAATAAACTTCGTCTTGCGTTGTTAAAATTTAGATAAAAAATCCTCGACGTACAAAGAGTACGCCTCCGGTTTTTTACTAAATTTTGCCTAGCAATACTCGTTTCTTTTGAATTTTATGTAAGAAGAGAAAAGCAATATACCATTTTGGCTTCGTTTTAGAGGTGTAAAAAATTTGTGTGAAAGAAGGAAAAAACAATGTTAGATATAAATGAAATTATGAAGATAATTCCTCAAAGAGCACCATTTTTGATGATTGATAGAGTAGAGGAATATGTACCTGGACAAAGTTGCACTGCATATAAAAATGTATGTATAAATGAGCCACATTTTCAAGGACATTTTCCAGGTCAACCAATAATGCCAGGAGTATTAATAGTAGAAGCTTTAGCACAAACAGGTGCTGTTGCAATACTATCAATGGAAGAAAATAAAGGTAAAAATGCATTATTTGGTGGAATTGATAAATTACGTTTTAAGAAACAAGTAGTACCAGGAGATGTACTAAAATTAGAAGTTAAAATAATCAAACAAAAAGGACCAGTAGGAGTAGGAGAAGCAATTGCAACAGTAGATGGAAAAGTTGCAGCAAAAGGTGAGCTTACATTTGCAATTGTATAAAAAGGAGAAATGACATGTTAAAGAAAGTTTTAGTAGCAAACAGAGGAGAGATTGCTGTAAGAATAATTCGTGCATGTAAAGAAATGAACATAAAAACAGTAGCAATTTACTCTGAAGCTGATAAAGATGCACTTCATGCAAAACTTGCAGATGAGGCAGTTTGCGTTGGACCTGCACCTTCAGCAAAAAGTTATTTAAATATTCAGAACATATTAGAAGCGGCTTGTATCACAAACTGCGATAGTGTTCATCCTGGATTTGGCTTTCTATCAGAAAATGCAAGTTTTGCTAAAATATGCAAAGAAAGTAATTTAAAATTTATTGGACCATCATATAAAGTAATTGACATGATGGGAAATAAATCACATAGTAAAGAATTAATGAAAAACGCAAAAGTGCCTGTAGTGCCTGGATCTGACGGATGTGTAGAGACTGTTAAAGATGCTATAAAATGTGCAAGAGAGATAGGATACCCAGTTTTACTTAAAGCATCTGCTGGTGGCGGAGGAAAAGGAATAAGAAAAGTTGAAATGGAATCAGAAATGGAAAATGCCTTCAACTTAGTAAAACAAGAAGCTAAAGTGTCTTTCAATGATGATGCAATATATATAGAAAAATTCATTGTTAATCCACGTCACGTAGAGATGCAAGTATTAGCAGATGAACATGGAAACATAGTACATTTGGGAGAAAGAGATTGTTCTGTGCAAAGACGTAATCAAAAAGTGTTAGAAGAAAGCCCATCTATGATACTTAATGATGAATTAAGAGCTAAAATGGGAAAAGCTGCAATAAGAGCAGTTAAAGCATCTGGATATACTAATGCAGGTACAATTGAATTTCTTGTAGACAAAGACAAAAACTTTTATTTCATGGAAATGAATACAAGAATTCAAGTAGAGCATCCTGTAACAGAAATGGTAACAGGAATAGATATCGTAAAAGAGCAAATTAGAATAGCATCAGGCGAGACTTTGGGATTTACACAAAAAGATGTAAGCTTTAGAGGGCATGCAATAGAATGCAGAATAAATGCAGAAAATCCAGAAAAGAACTTTAGACCATGTCCAGGGAAAATCACAGAACTTAATCTTCCAGGAGGAAATGGTGTAAGAGTAGACACAGCAGTTTATACTGGATATACAATACCACCAGTATATGATTCAATGATAGCAAAAATAATAGTTCATGCAGAAAATAGAAATGCAGCAATAGCTAAAATGAAAAGAGCATTAGAAGAATGTGTAATAGAAGGAATAGACACAAATATTGATTTCTTATTCAAAATATTATCAAATGAGCATTTTGTAAATAATGACTATGATACGTCATTTATTGAAAAAATGTCGTTTTAGGGACAGGCCTAAAAACGACAAAATCATTACTAAATGAATGCTTGTTTTTGTGATAGGTCTGTGAATGAAAATAAGTTGAATTTTTGAGCAGAACAAAAAATGTTTAGATAAAGTGATAATAGATGCGTCCAAAAAACGAAATGGAGGGCTTAAATGGTTATTGATAAAATAAAAAAAAGAATTGAATATGAGGATGATGGCACAGAGAAAGAGCATAGAAGTGATATTCCAGTAGGAATGTGGGTAAAGTGCAGTAATTGTAAAGAAATTCTATATAAAGATGATTTGCATAAAAACTATAGTATATGTCCTAACTGTGGGAATCATTTTAGATTATCTAGTAGAAGAAGAGTTGACCAAATTATTGATAAAGGTACATTTGAGGAATTTGATTTAAATATTACCACAGATAATCCACTTCACATGGACGATTATGTAAAAAAACTTGAGACATTAAAGGAAAAGACTGGTTTGGACGAAGCTGTTAAGTGTGGAATTGGAAATATTAACTCCGAAAAAGTTGTACTTTGCGTTATGGATAGCAATTTTATGATGGGAAGCATGGGAAAAGTAGTTGGAGAAAAGATTGCATATTCCATAGAAAAAGCTATTGAACTAAAATTACCAGTTATAATCTTTTGTGCATCTGGCGGTGCAAGAATGCAAGAGGGAATTGTATCTTTAATGCAAATGGCTAAAACTTCGGCAGCAGTGAAAAAATTGCATAAAGCAGGACTGCTATATATTTCAATTCTCACAGACCCAACTTATGGAGGAGTTACAGCAAGTTTTGCAAGTTTGGGAGATATAATTTTAGCAGAGCCAAATGCAATGATAGGTTTTGCGGGACCAAGAGTAATAAAACAAACAATAGGTCAGGATCTACCAGAAGGATTTCAAACATCAGAATTTTTACTAGAGCATGGATTTGTAGATAAAGTAGTTAATAGAAAAGATATGAAGGAAACTTTGTATAAGTTATTAATTTTAAGTAAAGGAAAGGACTGTGAGAAAATTGGCTAAAGTAACTGCATGGGAAAGAGTAAAAATTGCAAGAGAAGCGGATAGACCTACAGCACTGGATTATATAGAAAATATCTTTGATGAGTTCATTGAACTCCATGGAGACAGATATTTCAAAGATGACAAGTCAATTGTATGTGGACTTGGAAATATAGGTAAGCAGAATTATACAATTATAGGAGAGCAAAAGGGTAGAAACACAAAGGAAAATATTGAAAGAAATTTTGGAATGCCTAATCCAGAAGCATACAGAAAAGCATTAAGATTTATGAAACAATCTGAAAAATTCGGGAGACCAGTGATAACATTTATAGATACAAAGGGAGCGTATCCAGGACTTGGTGCTGAAGAGAGAGGACAAGGAGAGGCAATTGCAAGAAACTTAATGGAAATGTCTGATTTAAAAGTCCCAATTATAGCTATAGTAATTGGAGAAGGCTCAAGCGGAGGAGCACTAGCAATAGGTCTAGGAGATAGAGTTTTAATGCTTGAAAATGCTGTGTACTCAATTCTATCACCAGAAGGATATGCAAGTATTTTGTGGAAAGATAGTACAAGAGCAGAAGAAGCCGCAGAAAAAATGAAACTTACAGCAAAAGATTTGCTGGATTTAGGAGTAATCGACGAAGTCTTAAAAGAGCCAAATGGTAATGCAAAAACAGATATTATTAAAATGGCTGAGACTATAAAAAAGAGAATTGTTGCATTGACTAAAGAGTTGCAGGAACTAGATGTAGACGAGTTAGTTGAAGCTCGATACAATAAATTTAGAAATATTTAATTTACAAAAAGGGACGGAGTACTTTTGCAATATGCAATTTACAAAACAAGCCCGTCCACTTTTGTAAAAAATAAGGAGGAAGAAAGATGTTATTAGAAAACAAAACAGTATTAATTATGGGAATCAGAAACAAATGGAGTATTGCATGGGGAGCTGCAAGATCAGCTGCTGACAATGGTGCAAAAGTTTTATTTACATTTATGGGAGAGGAAAACAGAGAAAAAATAGGAGATTTGATTTCTGAGATACCAAACGCAAAGGCATATGAATGTGATGCTTCAAGTGATGAAAAAATACAAGAATGCTTTGAAAAGATAAAAGCAGATAATGGAAAATTAGATGGAATATTACATAGCATAGCACATGCTAATACAGAAGATTTAAGAAATGACTTTATAACAACAAGTAGAGAAGGATTTTCACATGCAAATGATGTAAGTGCATATTCATTTGTAGCAGTTGCAAGAATTGCAGATGAACTTGATATGTTAAATGATGGAGCAAGTTTAGTATCATTAACATATTACGGCTCTACAAAAGTACTTCCAGGATATAATGTAATGGGAGTAGCAAAAGCAGCACTAGAAACAAGTGTAAGATACCTAGCAGACAACTTAGGAAAGAAAAATGTTAGAGTAAATGCAGTATCAGCAGGACCAATAAAAACATTATCAGCAAAAGGAATAAAAGATTTCGGAAGCATACTAGATGTTGTAGAAGAAAAAGCACCACTTAGAAGAAATGTAACTACAGAAGAAGTAGGAGATGTAGTATCATTCTTATTCAGCAAAATGTCTTCTGCAATTACAGGTCAAGTAATTTATGCAGACAACGGATATAATATAATGGGAATTTAATTTACGTTTAGGGACACTCCTAAATGTCAAAAAAAGTTTACAGAAAGGGACAGACCTCCAGTATTGTTGTAAGGGAAGGAGTGTCCCAAAGTGTAAAAAAAGATTGACAAAAAGGAGTGTCCCTTTTGTCAACCGAACTTTTCCGTTTGGTTTTTCATGCTCATGGCTGTATTTTAATTTTGTAGCCATTCCTCCTCTAATGTGTCTTTCAGCTTTATTTTCATCTAAAATGCTTCTCACTTCTGCAGCTAGATAAGGGCTTATTTTTTGTAATCTTTCGCTTACATCTTTATGTACCGATGTTACTTTTCGTAACGGTAGAACTATTTTTAGAAGTATTAATATCT
>CAMOBD010000077.1 GCA_946578345.1 uncultured Clostridium sp. | reverse complement strand
AACATTTACAACATACATATTTCCTAGATTTTACTCAAAACCTTTAAATAGTAACTACAACCTCTTCCTCACATTCTCAAACACTTCTTCGTGAATTTCATCTATGCTCTTTATTTTTCCATCTTTTACGCATTTTATCTCACACCAATTATATTTCTTTACTAGCTTACATGCCTCATTATATGCATCTTGCAAATGCTCTTTATTGCTCTCGTGAATATCTTTTTTCTCTTCATGTGTTATCTTATTTGCCCTATTTTGCATTAACTTTTGTGAATATTCAAGTGGCATGTTTAAGAATATAACCTCTGTTGGAACTGGAAGTCCATATAGCTTAAATTCAAAATCCCATAGCCAATCTAAGAATTTTGTTCTTTCTTTATCATCCTTTATTTTGCCCGCTTGATGCACCATATTTGCAGTTGTGTATCTATCTGCTAAAATAATTCCACCATTGTTGTAATATTCTTCATAACCTGTTTTAAAAGTAGCATATCTATCTGCTGCATAAAAAGTTGAAGCAATGTATGGACTAATGCTTTGTGCATCTTTACCAAAATCCCCATTAAGATACATCTTCACTAAACTTGATGAAGGGCTGTCATAATTTGGAAAGCTAACTGCTCTATAGTCAATTCCCTCTTTTTCAAATCTTTCTTTTAGCTTCTGCATCTGTGTCTGCTTACCGCTTCCATCTGTCCCATCAATTACAAATAACTTACCTTGTTTCATTTTCTCTCTCCTTTTACACTTGGGGACACTTCTTTGTTCCTCTATATAAAAGATTATTTACGCAAAACTGTCCCTTTTTATCAATTTTTTTGACGTTTTAGAAGTGTCCCTTTTGTCAATTTTTTTTGACATTTAGAAGTGTCCCTTTTGTCAAAATATATATCTTTTTATAAATTTCCTAACTATGTGCCAATATTTTTGTGGGTCTACTGCTTGTGCCTCTGCATGTCCTGCTCCTTTTATAACTAGCTTCTCTTTTTTGCAGGTTGCTGCATCATATAATTTGTCTAACATATAAAATGGTACAAATTTATCTTCATCTCCATGTATAAATAGTATTGGTATTTTTGATTTTTTTATTTGTTTTACACATGATGCTTTTCTTAATGAATATCCTGCTCTTATTCTTGTGATTATATTTGCATTATATAGTGCTGGAAATGTTGGCATATGAAATAAATATTTTAATTCATGTGCAAACTCGTCCCAAACTGATGTATAACCGCAATCTTCTATTACCATCCTTACATTGCTTGGAAGATTCTCTCCACTAGCCATCATAACAGTTGCAGCTCCCATAGATATTCCATACAATATTATTTTTATATCTCCATATGTCGCTATAAGGTAGTCTATCCATTTGATTAAATCTAATCTATCTAACCATCCCATTCCTATATATTTGCCTTCACTTTTCCCATGTGCTCGTAAGTCTGGCATCAATACATTATACCCATAGTTTAAGAACTGTTTAGCAGCATTTACCATGAAGTAAGCAGAATCTGTATATCCATGTACAGCTATTACCCAAGTTTTGCTTTCTTTTTTATTAATAACTTCATAACTATGCAATTTTATTTTTTTATCTTCAATATATATATCTTTTGCATTTTCGTTTAGCCATTTTTCATTTTCTATTCTCATATTTGCTTTAACTTCATCAAATTCATTATTGAATATTATTGACTTTGATGACTTTGGATTTAATGCCAAATTAAATAGAAAATTTCCTGTTATAAAGCCAGTTATTAGAAATACGCAAATTAGAATAATTAATCCTATTATCAATTTTTTTCCTCATACTTTCTTTCACGTTATTATTTCTGTTCTTCATCTTGTTTCTCAATAATAATGTCAGCTGGTTTTCCTGCTTGCTCTTTTTTCTTTCTGTTATTCTTTACTATTGCATATATTATTACAATCACTATAATTACAATAAGTATTATTGATAATACCATTGGAACTTTTGATTCTTCATCCGGATTTTGCATAATAGATTTTGCTGTTTGAGAAAATGTTTTTG
This sequence comes from uncultured Clostridium sp., assembly GCA_946578345.1. GTDB lineage: Bacteria > Bacillota > Clostridia > TANB77 > CAG-508 > CALXVA01. Next base: position 5,217 of record CAMOBD010000077.1, on the reverse strand, counting down.
ATATCATTTCTTCAATTGTAAGCGATGTGTTATAGTAGTTTGTTTCAAAATATCCCCATAGTATGCTTATCGCTTCATTATCCATTATCGTATCAGCACTATATCCACTTAGGTATCTAAACTCGCCCTCCATCTCTTGTTTTGAGTCATTAGCACATTGGAAATATGCAAATATGAAATGTCCTTCATCATCAAAGTTATCATCATAAAATTTTTCTAGGTATTCATCTGCCTTAGTAGGATTTAAATTACTTCCATTCCATAAATCTGCTGAATATGGTACAAATAATACAAATGGTTGAATTCCAGTTTCATTATAAAAGTCCTCTAATCCTTCTATCAATACTCTTTCACTACTAATCCATCCTAAACCATCTTGATACCAATCTGTTTTTGTTACCACTCCTTGCAAAGGCTCTCTAACCCTTGTACTCTCTATTGTTGTTTGATTGTTATTGTTATTATTTATTGCACACCCACTCATTGAGGTAAACATAGTAAATATTACAATAAGTAGTAATATTAGTGTTGCAATTCCTCCACCGCAACCACAACCACTTCTATATGGTCTTCCATAATATCTTGGCCCATATATAAATGCTCCTCCAAAATGTGGGCCTCTATGACCATGTCCTCCTGAATAGCCTCCGCCTCTTGAGAAACCTCCTGATGAACGTCCTCCTCCAGAAAATCCACCAGAAGAACGACCGCCTCCAAAACCGCCACCACTGCGTCCTGAGCCTCCACCGCTTCTTCCCATTTTAATCACCCTTTCTTTAGTTAAATTTTTCTATTGATTGCTATTATATCATTGCTTTTTTTTATGTGCAAGAAAAAAATGAAACAAACGATGTGGTCATGTTTCATTTTATACTTTTCCTTACAACGCTGTTTATTTTTGATACGTTTTTATTTTTAGCTTTTATCTAAATATACAAGATAAGTCGAAATCCAAAGTCTCGATAGCTACTTGTAGCATAATTGATATAACGACAAGATGTATAATTATCACTATACCCAAAATTACCTCCTCTATTTACGCAAGGATATGCATCAACACTATCTGCATAATTCGAATATTCTGTTGTCCATTCTCTTGCATTTGACGCCATATCATTTATTTTACATGCATCATCTTCATTTACTCCTGTATTTGATAATCTGCTATTTACACTTGTTTTATTTGCATAGTTTGTATATCCTGCCTCTTGGATATATACTATTGCTGTATCCCACGCATAGCTATTCATCAAATCGCTTTTTACACTTTTACTATTTGCATAGGTATTAATTGCTACTTTTGATGCTGATGGCTGTGTTATATAGTTCCATAATGTTCCTGAATTATATAACATGCTAGATGTTGAATAATCTATTGATACCTTTGATGCTGCTTTACAATTTGCATAGTTTCCTACCTCTGTTGTATTTGTTGCACCACTTGCATAACTTGCCTCATATCTTCCTATATAATACCCTCCATTTGCACTTACACTATCTATAAAGCCTTTTAAATCTTTTGCCGTTGCATTTCTTCCATCTAGTCCACTGCTTTCATTTCCTTCATTATATTCTATTAATTCAGTATAATATGTTTCTATTACCGTACTCGCTGTATAATTTTCTGCATATTGAAGTGGTTCCATTGTTGTTCCATCTGTTGTACTAAATGTATACCTGCCTAATTTTATCTCTGCACTTGATGTTCCATCATCTTTTACAAATCTGCCTACTGGTATCCATACATATTGACTTCCTTGCACATTTTCATCTGTTGATGCAGATACATCTTCTATCACTACTCCCTGCTGTATTGTAATTCCACTGTCTGCTGCTATTTTAAATCCTTCTGGTACTTGTACTTTATTACCATGTTCATCTTTCAACTCTGTTTTTGTATCAAAAACTGTTCCTTCATCTCTAGCTTTCTCTATTTCACTTCGTGTATCTGGTGGTGGTATCTCACTATCTTCTACCATTATATTTGCATATTCATCTAGCAATCCACTCATCTTATCATTCTCTGTATTTACAAAATCTTCTGCATCTTCCTTTGTTTTCTTTGCAGCATCTATAAAGCCGTTGTCTCCAAATACTGTGCTAATTGTTACTGTAGATAATATTATAATAATTATTATTGTAATTACTAGAGCCACTAACGTTATACCTCTATTTTGTTTTTTTACTCCTTTATATGTTCTTTTTTCTATCATATTTTCCTCCTCATATTTGAATGCTTTCACTTTTTTCTTTAAAAATCATTATGTTTCGCACTACAAAAAGGATAGACTTTCTCTCAAAAGCTCCAATCGCTTTTTCGTTTTTAGAAAATCTATCCTTTTTATATTTATATATTTAATTAATTTTATTGCATAAAAATCAAAGTCTATTTTTACTAGACTTCTGCTCTCTCTCTCTCTCTCTCTCTTACAGCCTCAATGGTTTTATTTATTATATTTTTTATCATTTAAACTTTTCTCCTTCAGTTTATTAGTATAACTTTATTTTACACTATCAGTATTTTCTTGGCAAGTATTTTTCAATAATTTGTTTGAGAAAATGTTGACGGTCTCATTTTATCACTTTTTCTGTATAACTCTTGACTTTACGGCGTATACTGTTGTAAAATATAGACTGGGTTAAAATCATATTTTACCCTAAAATATTTTATAGAGGATGATTTTATAATGACAAGTTTTAGAACTCACACATGTGGAGAATTAAGTTTAAATGATGTTGGAAAAGAAGTAAAGATATGTGGTTTTGTAGAAACAATTAGAGACTTGGGAGGTCTTGTATTTCTAGATATTAGAGATATGTACGGAATAACACAAGTTGTTACATCTGGAAAGGAAGATATAGTTGATTTTTCTTCAAGAATCCCTATTGAGTCTAGTGTATGTGTAGAGGGAACTGTAAGAAAAAGAGATCCTGAGACATACAACCCAAATATTGCAACTGGTGAAGTTGAAGTTGTAATAAAAAATGTTACTGTCCTTGGTAAAAGAACAAAAATGCTTCCTTTTGAAGTAAATAAAGACCAAGATGTACGTGAAGATTTAAGATTGAAATATAGATTTTTGGATTTACGTTCTACTAAACTACAACAAAATTTAATATTAAGAGCTAAAGTACTTCAATTTTTAAGAAGTCAAATGATAGAGCAAGGGTTTTTAGAGGTGCAAACTCCAGTACTTACTAGTTCATCACCAGAAGGTGCAAGGGACTATCTAGTACCAAGTAGATTACATCCAGGCAAATTTTATGCATTACCACAAGCTCCTCAACAATTCAAACAACTGCTTATGGTATCTGGAATAGATAAATATTTCCAAATAGCACCATGCTTTAGAGATGAAGATGCAAGAGCAGACCGTGCTCCTGGAGAGTTTTATCAGTTAGATATGGAAATGGCATATGCTTCACAAGAAGATGTTTTTAGTGTTATAGAACCAGTAATTTATAACACATTTACGAAATTCTCAGATAAAAAAGTGGCTGAATATCCATTCCCAAGAATTCCATACAAAGAGTCAATGGTTAAGTATGGAACTGACAAACCAGATTTAAGAAATCCTTTAATAATTATTGATTTATCTGATTTCTTTAAAAAATGTACATTTAAACCATTTATAGATAGAACTGTAAGAGCTATAAAAGTAAAAGGACATATGTCAAAAGGATTCCATGAAAAAATGCTTTCTTTTGCAATGTCTATTGGAATGGGTGGACTTGGTTACTTAGAAGTACAAGAAGATATGTCTTACAAAGGACCTATCGATAAATTCATTCCAGCTGAATTAAAACCAGAATTGCTTAAACTAGCAGATTTAGAAAAAGGAGACACAATCTTCTTTATAGCAGATAACGAAAAAAGAGCAACAGAACTTGCTGGACAAATAAGAACAGAACTTGCAAACAGATTGAATTTGATAGATGAAAGCATGTTCCAATTCTGCTGGATAGTAGATTTTCCAATGTATGAATTAGACGAACATGACAACTTAACATTCTGTCATAATCCATTTTCAATGCCACAAGGCGGATTAGAAGCATTGAATGCGCAAAATCCACTAGATATTGTAGCTTATCAATATGATATAGTATGTAATGGAATTGAACTTTCATCTGGAGCTGTAAGAAATCATGACCCAGAGATTATGATAAAAGCATTTGAAATAGCAGGATATGATAAAGAAGAAATAGAAAAAAGATTTTCTGCATTATTCAATGCATTCCAATTTGGAGCTCCACCACATGCTGGTATAGCACCTGGAGTAGATAGAATGCTAATGCTTTTGACAAATAGCGATACAATCCGTGATGTTATAGCATTCCCTATGAACAGTAAAGCAGAAGACTTGCTAATGGGCGCACCAGGAGAAGTAACAAGAGAGCAATTAAGAGATGTGCATATTAGACTTGACATAAAAGATTAGATGATTTTATGTGAACTATTTGTGCAATTGGGGACAGACCCCAATTGCACAATTTTTATCCCCCTACGAAACTCATAGGGGGATATTTTTGAAAGACTTACAATTCTTTCAAAGAATTAAGTATTATTTAGTTGTACCTTAAATATTCGTCTAAAGCAGTGATGAACAGTGAGTTGGTCGGCTTACCAGATTTAGGAAGATTTATATTGTCAAAAATTTCTTGGAATTTTACAGAATTTACCTTACAAGCCATTTCAACTGCACTTCTTATTGCTCTTTCCACCTGTCCAACGGTTTTATTATAAAATTTTGCAATATATGGATAAAGCTCTTCTGTTATAGATATTTTTTCACTTTCCTTTGAGCGCAAATAAACCAATGCTAACTTTATGAACTTGTATCCTCCTATATTAGTTGGAATTCCTAACAACATAAGAAGCTTTGCAATTCTTTTTTTGTATATATGGTCTGACATATTTTTAAAAATATCGCTCTCCCCAGCTCCTACGGCTACTTCTTCTGAAATAACTTTTGCTATTTCTTCTAAAAACTTTTCCATATCTTCCTTTGTCCAATTGAGCTGGATCCTCAACTGTTCAATCATACTCCGCTCTTCCATAATACTAATTCTCCTTTTAATGTATTAGCATAATTTAATGCCTTTTATTATTATAATATATTTCCCATTTTATGTCAATTGTTTGTGCAGTTGGGGACAGTCCCTATATGATTAATTTATGATAATGTCTTAAGTAATAACTTTTGAAAATGTCCCAAA
>CAMOBD010000076.1 GCA_946578345.1 uncultured Clostridium sp. | reverse complement strand
CATCATCGCATAAAATCAGTTACAAGTCAGTCCACGGATTATGGAGCATTTACATCAGTTACAAGTCAGTCCACGGATTATGGAGCATTTACATTGTTTTTGCGAAATTAATTATACGTTATCAAAAAGACTGGTAAAAGCGATGTGAATAACCGAATTTACCAGCCTCTTTATACTATGCCAGAAAAAGTATATAAAAATAAACCTATAAAAGAGAGTTTGTCAACCGGTCCAACTTGAAACGGTCTCCATTTAAGATTCTCCCGACCAGTCTCTCATCATTCCTTATATTTATATACTCGATATGTAGACAAATTTGATTGGGCAGTTGGTATTGCTTCAAAAAGGACTGTATTATTATCAAAATCAATCTCCGAAAATAACACATTATTGTTTACTTTAGCGCTTCCGCCCCATCCAATTAAAAAAACATTATCTTCTATTAAAGTTGCCGAACCCATAAATTCACTAGATGGTACCCCCTTTGAAAACTCTTCGTATTCCAAAATTTGTTTATTTTTTTCATCTAACTTTAATTTTAAAACTCTCGGAATTCCTGTTCCCAAATCTGCATTTTCTAAGGTCGAATATCCTGCCCAATTTGTTTGGTTGTCAAATAATGTAATCTCACCACTTTTAGTGTATCGTGCAAAATGTTGCCGCCTAAATTTTTGTTCCTCAGTTAAACCAAATTGATCATATTTCCCTCCTAAGATCCATTCTATATTTTTTGTATCCTTATCTATTCTAAAAATGGCATTTAAATTTCTTCAAGAACACACAAGATCCTGACTATCTGGTGCTAACGTAAATGAGTTCATATGAATATAATCACTCCATTGTAAATCTTTATTCCAAAAATCATTTGTCTCCATACTCATTTCGTAAAAGATAGGGTAATCTGTACTATTCCATTCCCATATTAGCTCTCCATTTTTAATTTCTTGTATTACTGCCGCCAAAACTCTACTCCCATACGGGGAATGAGGAATTGAATCCGGTATATTATAGACATACATAGGCACATATCCCAATACAAGATAATGGTCTTTCCCTAAGATCATGTGCTCATGCTCCTCCAATGGCCATTCACCATAAACACTCTCTCCTTGTATAAGCTGTGATTCTTCATCTATTATCTGATAATCCTCATTCATAACCACTAATTTACAATAGGCATAACCTTCTGCCGTTACATAATTGGGTCTACTTTTCACATTGTCCTGTACTAAATATGAATAAAAAATTTCACCATCTATTTCAGTTCTTTTAAAGTCAATACATCCCTCTTCCTTTTTGTAATAAACGTAGCCCTTTCCCGGTTTATATTTTACACAGTACCCGTCAATACAAGTATAGTAAACTCCGTCCTCTAGATTTCTATCTTCATAATAATCTATTTCAGGAAGTCCCCAATTTAATGTTCGTATATAACATACACTTTCTTTATTGTCCCCATATTTTATTATTATCGGAAAAGCGTCATCTTTTCTTAAAGTTTGCAACGCAAATTCCATTTCTGTACCAACCAAAAGTTTTTCTCCATTTACGAATATCTCTACATTCTCAGGGATAGTGTCAACCTTAATTCTATTCTTTCTATCTGTAAATAGACATTCAGCTTCTTTCCATATACCATTATCTTCATATACATTGATGTTAATAACATCCCCATTTAAATCCAACAAAATAGTCCCATCCCATGTGCCATTCTCATTAGAGATTTTTAAATTATCCTCCGTTCCATAACATCCATAAATACTTAAACATACAGTTAACAATAGAATTGTTGCCAACAGCTTTGCTACCCTTTTCATTTGTTCCTCCTAAATTTACATTCAAACAAATACAGGGCAAAAATTATATGAATTTTTCTCCCTTCTCTATTACATCTTTTATCATAGATAAATCGTCAAATGAAGCAATCCCTCTCTTTTCCCAATAATTTTTACTTCTAAATCCTCTATTCAGGCAGTAAAAGGGGATCTGATAAAAATAAGCACAATCACAATCTACTTCTGTATCTCCAACAATCAACGCTATTTGGTTTTTGTCTTTTTCTAATGCCAAAATTTTTTCATTTTTAGCATTAACTGGCGAAACAACTTCAATCTCAAAAAAATAGTCCAAAATTTTTAGGTTACATAACTGTTTATACAGTCCTTGCTTATTTTTTCTAGCAGAAACCAATTTCAAATCATAATCTTTCCGCAACTCGCCCAGAATTTTCACACTATCATCATATAATTTATCGTACTGTAGATATTCATTTTTTTCAATAATAGTAATCCATCTTTTTGAAATTCTTAGAGCATCTTCCTCTTTCAGCAGTAGTATCTTTGTCAGATAATCATATGTGTTTCCCCCTTCATTTTTATAATCCACATAATCATAAATTTCTCTATTTATTTGTAGGTTGTATTCTTTAATAATGTTTTTTAACACTATTTCATGCCTTTTTTTACTGTTTAAAAGTGTTCCGTCAAAATCAAAAACTATTTTTCTCATTTTGTTAATACTTCCCTATATGTCCTAACTACATACCTTTTTTCTGAAAAATTTTGCGGTAATAGTTGAGCGATATTCGTTGAAATACCACACCACATGTTAATCGCAGCCCTAACTGCTTGGTAACCTGTTGCAGCAGATAATGCAGTTCCTCCCCCTGATCTTAAATTAAAATCTATCAAAGTCCATCGATTTAATGAATCTTTCATAAATTGTACACAACAGATTTCCGGCAGATTAATGTTTTTTGCTATAAGTTCTATTAGTTTTTGCAATTCTTCATCATAAAAAACTTTGGCTTTCGTACATACCCCTAGTTTAATCTCTATCCGCTCTCTGCACATTGAATATATTTTCCCATTACTATTTACAACATCTACTGTCACTTCTGGCAAGTCACATAGCTCCTGGATAATTTGCTTTCCACTTAAATTTACAATATCTTTTCCTTTTATCCTGCGAGCACCACGAGAGCCAAATCCAATTTCATCTTTAACAAAGTATTCTTTCTCCAAACTTATTTCTGAAAGTTCAAAAATCCTTGGCGTAATTATACCGCACTCTCTTAAAAAGAGACTCATATTTCTTTTATTTGACAATCGTTCTGTAGTATCTTTCTCGGGTGCAGTTGACAAAATGTGCCGTTGAATCAAATCATCATTATCTCTATAAAACATAAAAATATCATAATCAATAAGTGGAACAAGTATGTCTACTTGCTTTTTATCAAAGATGTAAAGCATTTGCTCATAATAATTTTTATCTTCAATAGGTAAAACTTTTATATACTCATCAGCTAGTGTTGCTGTATGCACTAGGCATCTATCATTTATATCACAAATGATTAAATAAATCTCTTCAGCAAAATATTCTTTTACAACACTTGCAATATGCCAAGCAGTTGATGTTCCACCTGCTAGCACCATCATCCTCTTCTTTTTTTTAATATTCTTAAGCGCCACAGATTTTCCTCCCGTATCGTACTATTTTCCATAATAATTTAATTACTATTCCTGTAAAAATGCTTAGCAAACCAATAACTTCTAATATTGCCCCAAAAAGCCAAGCAATTTCTCTCACATTAGAATTAAGGCATAGTATGCCTGCTAGCAATATCCCCCCCCCAGCTTTAACAATGTATATAGCATTCAAATCCAAAGCCCCTAAAAATAATTCCATAAGTCTTTTTCCGTAATATGTCATATTACTAAAAACAAAATCTATTTTCTCTTTTCTATTTTTCTCTTTCAACTCATACTTAATAAAAATTTCGCGTTTCAAATTTTTGTATTTTTTCTTTATCTTTTGGGCTTGTTTTGGAGTAACTTTATCTAAGTATGGAAGCATTTCTTGTTCCATAAGTAATAGTGAATCTTCTTGATAATGCCTCCACGCCTCATTAGATCCATTTACATTTCCATGGCTTATTCCTCCATCTCTATGCATATAAGTTAATCTATCTAGAAAATATATTCTAGCTCCTTTGCGAGATAACTTCAAGAAATAAGTCCAATCTTCTATTAAATGATACCTATCATCCAAGTCTCCAAAAATATCAAAAACTTTTTTCTTATATATCGTACCTGCTGCAGGAATAAAACACCACTTTGTCAATTCCTCAAATATCCTTCTAGAATCCATAGATAGCAAGATTTGTTTTAAATCATCATTTAATACAAAATAATATAAATTCTGTAACGTATAATCATACATCCCACACTGAGATGTCAATATATATGCATCTTCCGGTAGAGTTTCAAAATAATCAATCAAATCTATAACCACTTTTTCATCATGTAACTTATCATCAGCAGCTAAAAACATTATATATTTTCCCTTAGCTATAGATTTCAAGTATTTCAAATGTTTCACGGTACCAGAATTTACCGCATTCCTGTTGAAACAAATGCGCTGAATATTTTCATATCTATCAAGAATAGATTTTTCTAACTCTCCATTTTGATATAAATTGACATTTACCTCTTTTTTACCTTTAAAAAAAACTTCTTTCGCTAATAAAGTCTTCATCTGCTCTAATGAGAAGTCTTTCGTTCCATCATCACTCACAATTAGCTCAATATTAGAATATTCTTGCGATAAAACGGATTTAACACTCTCCGGTAAAAATTTTTGGTTGTTATACGAAATAACAATTATACTTACCAGCGGATACTCTTGTTCTCTTCTTTTTAAATAGTTAATTTGATATTTTTTATTCTTTTCCCAATATCTTATTTCCATCCGTATATAACAGCTCCTATATTTTCTCCTATCTTTTTAACTACATGAATAGCGTATAAGATTCCAGCTACTGCTATCATTCCCCCGCCTAATATTATCAATCCACTAACACCTAATCTACCAATCTCTAGCAAAACAGTTGACATATTCAACAAATTAATTATGCGCTCATAATCAATACACATGCCAATTACTATAGTAATAATGCCTACTTCAAATATCTTCTTCTTTTTTCGCATTCCTCTCTCTACAATTTGCTTCATAATACAATAATAAAAATAATATAAATACATATCTGCATAGCTTAATTCTAATTTAACTTTTTGTATTAAGTTAAAATTCCCACCATATAATGCCTTTATCCCATCATGTCTATGTTTTCTTTCACTAAACCACGCTCGTCTGTAATACTTTCTTTTGATCTTTTTCTTATAGGGAAAACTTTCATTTCGAATAACATCCGCATACTCAATTTGATGCCTCCCATATGCCTCATTGTTTATTCCGTTTGAAACGCCTCCTGCCCGATATAAAACAACAAGATCATCGGTAAAAGTTATCTTATCTCCCTCTCTAATCATTCTCAACCATAAAGGCCAATCCTCTATTAAGCGATAGCTTTCATCTGCGCCTCCCTTATTTCTTAAATATTCAGTTTGATACAATACACCAGGAGCAGAAATCAGACAAAATTCCGACATAACTCCGAATAAATCCCATTTCGAAAGATTTGTTATTATTCTCCAGTTATCATCTGACGGGTATGTCCACTCCCACCTTTGTAAATATTGATCATAAGAGGGGCATCTCCCGGCTACTACTTTTGACTTATTATTCTCGGCAACCTCTACTAAATTTATTAATGAATTCTCTTTAATAAAAAAATCATCCGCCGCTAAATATTTAATGTACTTTCCATGTGCTTGCGATAAAACATAATTAAAATTTTTTGAAGTACCTCCGTTCTTCTTCATTTGATTGACTAAGACTCTTTTGATATTATCGCCCTTATTATCAAAAATATATTTTTCAATTTCTTTGACATCAAACTCTGTAGAACCGTCATCACTAACAATTAATTCAATATTCGGATACGTTTGTGTCAGTATAGAATTAATCGCATCTTTAATGTATTGATAATTATTATAAGTTAACACCCCAACTGTTACTAATGGCTTGTCCATAATTTCATCTCACTTTAATTGAAAATATCCGTTTTTTATTTCATAGTAGTATTTCTTTATCGTTCCTCTCCAGAAACTAACCGCATATGCCGCAAACTGATAAAATATAAAATTTTCTATTTCTACCAATTGCGAACTTTATTTCTAACTTCCCATACCCATCAAACCTCTGAATGTAACTAACTCGTTTAACATAAAAAGTTCAAATTTTTCGATCAATAAGCATTGAGAGCTGCTATTACATATTCAATTTCTTCATCAGACATTCCTATAAACATAGGTATACTCAGTTCGCACCGAGAAATTTTTCTTGCTATTGGCTGTATAGGCAAATTGTCTTCCGCATACGCCTCCTGCATCGCTATTGGAATTGGATAATGACACACTGTACCAATCTCTAATTCCTGCAAGTATTTTTGCAATTCATCTCGCGTCTCGCACATTATCGCAAAAATATGCCATATATGGGTTCGTTCCTTTCCAATTTGTGGTAATTGTATTTTACTATTTTTTATACCATGAAGATATTTCTGTGCTATCATATTCCTTTCTATATTGTAATCATCCAAATGTTTAAGTTTAATTCTTAAAAAGGCCGCTTGGACTTCATCCAGTCTGCTATTTGTTCCTTTATATGTATGATGGTATTTTATTGTGCTTCCATAATTTCCAAGGCTTCTTACTTTCTCAGCGATTTCTTCGTTATTAGTAACAATTGCCCCTCCATCTCCTAGCGCCCCTAGATTTTTCCCCGGATAAAAGGAAAAACATCCTACATCTCCAAATGTTCCAACTTTCTTTCCTTTATAAAGGGCACCGTGTGCTTGTGCACAATCTTCTACAACAAATAGATTATATTTTTGAGCTATTGATAAAATCTCATCCATTTCTGCCGCCTGCCCATATAAATGCACTGGAATAATTGCCTTTGTCTTTTCATTTATTGCCTCTTCCAATCCTCTTCCGCACATATTATACGTAACGGTATCTGGCTCTACTAAAACAACTTTAGCACCTGTATAGCTTACCGCCAATGCTGTCGCTATAAAAGTATTGGACGGAATAATCACCTCATCACCGGCTTTTATTCCCAATGCTTTTAATGACAAATATAATGCATCTAAGCCAGTTGCCACGCCTACTGAATAATTTGTGCCTACCCACTCTGCAAATTCTTTTTCAAATAATTTATTTTCTTCTCCTTGGATAAACCATCCTTTATCAAATACTTCTTCGAATTTACTCAAAAAATCTTTTTTAACTTCTCGATGCATTCTTTCAAAAGTCGAAAATGGCACTTTCATTATACTTCCTCCTACTATTATATAAAGTCATAGTCTTTCTTTACCTTTTCTACAGGTTCGACTATGCTA
>CAMOBD010000075.1 GCA_946578345.1 uncultured Clostridium sp. | reverse complement strand
GAACAAAGATGTGTGCAAGAACAATAAGAAATAACATAGCAAGTGGAGATATATACGATATAGCTCCAAAAGATATGATATATAACAAAATATATAAAGAAAAAAACAAAGGCAAAAAAGTATGTGAAAAAGTACCTCCCGAGAAAAGTATAGACTATAGACCAGAGAAAGCAAATACAAGAGAAGAATATGGACATTGGGAGGGAGATTTAGTAATAGGCAAAAGGAAAAAAGGAGCAGTATTATTCACATTAACAGAGAGAAAAACGAGAGAAGAAATAATAATAAAATTAGAAAGTAAAGAAGCGAAAGAAGTAGCAAATGCACTAGACATACTAGAGAAAATATACAAGAAAGAATTTAGTAATAAATTCAAGACAATAACATTTGATAACGGACCAGAATTTAGAAACTGGAGAAGCTTAGAGAAGTCATATGATAAGAGAAAAAAGAAAGCAAGAACACAAGTGTATTATGCACATCCATATAGATCAGGAGAACGAGGCAGCAACGAAAATGGAAATAGATTAATAAGAAGATTCATACCTAAAGGAACAGATATAACGCTAATATCAGAGGAATTTATAAAGTATGTGGAAAATTGGATAAATAATTATCCAAGAGCCATGTTTAATTATAAAAGCACCAACCAAATATTGGAAAAATTATGTGCATAATAAACCGGAAATTTATTATTGCAATTTATAAATTTATATTTTCTTAAAAAAATATTTGACTTTTATGTTTAATCTGTGTATAATAGAGATAGAAAATGAGAAACCACAAAGTGGTTGCCGACCAAATGAATAACCATTCGCCGTGCACAAAGCAGAATGGTTATTTTTTATTGCCTATGTAGCAAATACAAGATGATAATATGTACACATCAAAGAGTTAAAGGTGGCAACTCACTCCGCTTATTCTCATTTTCTATGCTGTATAGTATAGTATATTTTTACTTGTTTGCCTAGCGAACAAAACTAATTTTCACAAAAAAAATTCCCTCTACATATAATGTAAGAGGGGCTTTTATTTATGGATCACTTATCTAATGTTTCTGGTGCAGAACTTACTGCTCTTGCAAATTCTATAGCACTATTTATTAATAACAATTATTCTGTTGCTGACATTACCAAGTTAATTGCTTTTTTCACTTCTATTGCTGATATTCTAGCCCTTCTTGTCATAGACAAAGCTGAAGATGAACTTTCTGAATAAGTCTACAACTCTCTCCTGCCTTCTAATGCTTTGGACAAAGTAACTTCGTCCGTATACTCTAAATCTCCACCTACTGGAATTCCATGTGCAATTCTAGTAACTTTTATTCCAAGTGGTTTAACAAGTTTAGAAATATACATAGCAGTTGCCTCTCCCTCAACTCTTGGGTTTGTAGCTAAAATTAGTTCTTTAACTTCTCCTCCCATAAGTCTCGCAAGTAGTTCTTTTATCTTTATATCATCAGGCCCTACTCCATTCATAGGAGAAATACTACCATGAAGCACATGATAAAGTCCTTTAAACTCATGGGTTCTTTCCATTGCCACTACATCTTTAACATCCTCCACAACACAAATTGTAGAATTGTCCCTCATAGGATTTGCACAAATCTCACAAGGATCTGTATCTGAAATATTAAAGCATTTTGAGCAATATTTTAAGTTTTGCTTTGCATTTTGAATAGCAGATATAAATTCATCTGTTTCTTCTTTGCTAGCATTTAAAATATAAAATGCCAATCTTGCAGCTGTTTTATTTCCTATACTTGGTAGTCTTTCAAATGCTTCAATTAATTTTTCAATTGATGGTGAATAATACGACATGTCTATCCTTCCTTTTTCGTTTTACCTTTATTACATTAATCCTGGTATATTGTATTTCCCAAGTGATGCAGCTTGCTCACTATCTACTTTTCTTAATGCCTCATTAACAGAAGTTATAATCAAATCTTGTAGCATCTCTACATCTTCTGGGTCAACAACTTCCTTTTTTATAGTTATTTCTTTTAGTTCTTTATTTCCAGACACTTTAACATAAACTGCTCCTCCACCAGCTGTAGCCTCAAACTCTTTTGCTGCTAACTCCTCTTGTGATTTTTCCATGTCTGATTGCATTTTTTTAGCTTCTTTCATTAATTGGTTGATGTTCATTCCACCAAATCCACCCATTCCTGGGAATCCTCCTCTTTTTGCCATAAATCTCACTTTCCTTCCTTTTTTGTCGTTTTGGGGACAGGCCCTTTCGCGACATTTTATTTATTTTTACTTATTTCTAGCTTGGAAAAGAATTGCGGTTTTGGCTAGGCGAACGAGCAAGAAAACCGGAGGCGTACTTTGTGTACGCTGAGGATTTTCGCATGCGAAGTTTAACAACGCCAAAACTCAATTATTTTTCAAGCTTATTCTATAATATTTAGTGGGATATCAAGACTTCCCGCCATATTTTCAATTTCATTTTCCTTTTTCTCTTCTTTTTTTGGAAGAGAATCTACACTTTCGATAATCCTAACTTTCATATCTTTTCCATATTCCATTGAAATTGTCTTAGCTAATTCATTTATATTTTCTGGCTTTTCTAAAATAGATTTACCAAAAGCATTTATTCCTTCTGGAAAACTTATTCCTATAGCCATATCGTTTAATTCTATCGCTTTTGCCTTAAGTAGATTCGAATATAACATAATCTTGCCATTTTGTCTTAATTCATCTAGTATGTTTCTCCAACCTTTAACTTCTCCATATCCTGAAATTGCTTGTGCTAGGCTTGGCTTTCCATCATCATTCTTTGCACTTGCTGATGCTGCCTTGTTTGTAGCACCTTGCATTGGATTTACTGTACTATTCGCTATACCCGCACTGTTTTGTGCATTTGCTCCATTTTGCCTTGAGTTATCCGCAGTCTTTCCTTTGTTTGAAATGCCTTTATCCACATTTTGCACAGGTGTCTCTATTATGCTTTCACTACATAGCTTTATAATCTCTACTTGGAATAAAATACTTTTTTGAGATGACCATTTCATATCATTTTCTAGCTTAGACAAGTCTGTTATAATATACAAAAGCCTTTCTTTTGAAACTTGGTCAGCCAGCTTCTTTATATCTTCTAGCTCATCTTTGCTATATATCTCTAGCTTTCCAGTAGCCTTGTATACCAAAATATCTTTTATGTATTTAATAATCTCCCAAAGCAAATTGTTTAAATCTTTTCCCTCATTTAATACGCTATCTACTGATTTTATTGCCTCTTCCACATTATACTCTAAAAAAGACTTAACAATAGCATGTATATATGTAAGTTTTGGTATTCCTACTAAGTCCTTTATTTTGTCTTCATCAATATTTGTTTCTCCATCTTGCAAACATCTTTCCAAAATACTTAATGCATCTCTCATTGCCCCCTCTGAAAGAATTGCAATTAAATTTAGTGCCTCTTCTGTAATCTCTATATTACTCTCTTTTGCTACATACTCTAGTCTTTTTACTACATTTTCATTTGATATTTTTTTAAAATCAAATCTTTGGCACCTAGAAAGAATTGTTGCTGGTAATTTTTGTGGCTCAGTAGTCGCTAGAATAAACTTAACATGTGCTGGTGGCTCTTCAAGTGTTTTTAGTAATGCATTAAAAGCACCAGTAGAAAGCATATGCACCTCATCTATAATGTATACCCTGTATTTAGCAAGAGTTGGTAAAAAGTTTACCTCTTCTCTTATAGAACGTATATCTTCTACACTATTGTTAGATGCAGCATCCATTTCCACAATGTCTGTAAGACTTCCTGATAATGCAGCCTTACAAATCTCGCATTCATTGCATGGCTCTCCATCTTGTGGATTTAGGCAATTCACAGCCCTTGCAAGAACCTTGGCAGCAGATGTTTTTCCTGTACCTCTTCCTCCATTAAATAGGTACGCATGTCCAACTCTTCCTGCAATAATCTGATTTTTCAATGTTCTTGTAATATGTTCTTGCCCAACTATTTCTGAAAAATTTAATGGCCTAAACTTTCTATATAACGCTGTATATGACAATCTATATCACCCCACATCTTTAAAAAATGGTGTGAGCAATTTAATTACTCTATGGAAGTTTCCACACAAGAACTACTGCTTATTGCTGCTTCCTTCCGGACCTGACAAGGTTCACAGGCTCTTGTTGGTCCCCTCCATACAATAATTAAATTTCTCATACCATGTGTATTATATACTTTTTTATGCAATTTAGCAATAGGAAAGGGGAAATTTTTGATTTTTTACATTCCGTCTCCTCAATTCAATTTGTACATTGCTATTATATTCTTGAATTGCTGTTTCTATTAATCTTTGGTATCCTCTATCTAGCATTAAACTTTCTTTACACTCTTTCCCATTTTCATTGTATTTTATTACCCAAAGATCTCCTTGTCTAGAAAGGATTTTATTTATTTTCGTAATTTGGTCTATTTTTATTTGTTTAGTTTCTTTTTTTGTATATATGTATAGGAAGTCTTTATTTACTTTTGCTATGAGTTTCGCAGGCATTCTTTCCCTTACTATGAATATAATACCTGCAATAAAAAATAAATAACTTGGTATAAATAAAATTGCAAAAAGAAATATATATGTTTCTATAATTGTAAAGTCCGCTCTTATGAGTACTGCTAATAAAATAAATATTACTATTGAAACAAAACCATATATTATATATTTTTTACCTGTACCCTTTTCAGGAATATCTGTCCATATTTCTATATTATCATCTTTTCTTAGTACCATTTTATAACTCCCCTTTATTTTTTATAAAATTCACTTCAACTATTAGTACTTGCTTTACTTAGACCTGTCCCTATTTTCTCACAAATGGGAATTTGGGGACTGTCCCTAAATTCTCACTCTCGCTTGAATACCAAATCACTAAAATCAGTTTGCTCTGTGCTACATGTTCCTTCCTCTGTGATATCTCCACAAGGCATTTGTAATGACATATTTGTTCTGTAACTACAATTGTCTACTGTTATTACTAAGTCAAAATTCACATCAAATTGTATTTCTTCATTTGAAACCTTTAATTTTTTCAACAAAGTTCCATCATGTGTAATCTCTTTATCCTCATCTGAGCTATATGTACCAAGTCCAGTATTGCTAAAGCTTAATAATAAACTTCCGCCATTACTTCCTATTTCTAAGGTTCGTGTGTTGCTCTCTGTAGCCCCTTTATATTCTAACTTTCCTTCTTGTACTAAGTATTCATCAGAATAGTCAAAAAGCCTACCTTCAACACTATTTGGCATATATACTTTTATTTCGCCTTTCGTCGGTGTTTTTGATATATTTATATTTTCTAATCTTACTGATTTAATTATTTTTTCTTCTCCCCAATATTCTTCATTCTTATCAATATAAATATATACATCATTATTTTGTAAAACATTAAAATTCCATTTTTTATCTCCTTTTGTTTCATTTCCTTCAGCTGTACTTATAATTATAATTTTAGATAGGTTAAATGGCATATTCTTATCACCTTCTACCTGATAACGTATCATAACTGCTGCTACTAAAATTATTATAATTGCAAAGACTAAGACTGCTACACATAATTTAATTATTTGCTTCTTTTTTTCTTTATCCATTTTATTTTCCTTTCTCCATTATTGTAATGGTCTTAATTTACTTGTCCTAAATAATTATATGTATATAAATATAATTTATGACTCTTGGCGGAGACGGTGGGATTCGAACCCACGTGCCAGCTTTCACTGACCAACTGATTTCGAGTCAGCCTCGTTATGACCACTTCGATACGTCTCCATTATATTTCATAATACCTATTATTTTTTCTTTATACTCTTCTTGTATTCTCTTAACTGTACAAAAAACTCTTTTAACATGCTTTCACATTCTTGCTTCATAATTCCGTTTTCTACTTCTACAGTATGATTAAATTTATAATCTTCTAGTAAGTTTAGTACTGATCCACATGCTCCTGTTTTCTGATCCATTGTACCAATATATATTTTTTTAAGTCTAGCTTGAATAATAGCACCTGCACACATTGGACATGGTTCTAGAGTAACATACATTTCGCAATCATTTAATCTCCATGTTTCTAATTTTTTACTAGCCCTTTGTATTGCCAATATTTCTGCATGCTTTGTAGTATCTCTTTTTTCTTCTTTTATATTATGTGCTTTAGCAATTATTTCACCATCTCTTACTATAACAGTACCTACTGGTATTTCTAATTTTTTATATGCTTTTCTTGCTTCTTTTAAAGCCTCTTGCATAAATTTTTCTTGCATTTTCTTTATGCCTCCATATATTTATATGATGTTTAATTATTATTACATACTTTTATTTTTTTTGCAAGTTTTTAAATTTTCAAAAAAATAGTAGCCCTTTTAATTTGGCTAACTATTAATAATTTTTGTAGATATTGGTGTTCCAGACAGGAATCGAACCTGCGACCTTCCCCTTAGGAGGGGGACGCTCTATCCTACTGAGCTACTGAAACATATTTACTATATATATAATTTTATATCATTTTTACACAATAATCAAGACCTAAAAATTATTTGAGATTTTTTTATTACTTTATTTTTATAATTATTTAAGTAATTAATTATTTATTTTAATTATTTATTTTAATTATTTTTTTATTTATTAAATTTATTTTTTATAATTATTTTATTAATTTTATTATTATTAAATTACTTTATTTAATTTCAATTTTTTTATTTATTTATTATTTTTTTATAATTATTTTTTATTTATTTTAATTTATTTTTATTAATTATTTATATATTTTTTATGATTTTATAATTTTTATTTTTTAAATATTTAAAAAAGTTTATATTATTGTATTTATTTTTTAATTTTGTGCTTTTCACTTGCTATAAATTTTACTTTTCTCCGGCGTACATAATTTAATTATGTACACCACTGCTCTTCCGTATTCTATGAATCTTATAGCACTTTTTATTCTTTATATTCTTTCGTCTCGTTCTTTGTCTTTTTGATATCTTCGTACTACCTTTTTGACAAATATGTGTTTTTGCCATTTTCTTCCACTATAAAAATTTCATTTTTCTCGTAACTCATTTTTCTTTATTCTATATTCTTTCTTTTGGCAAACGATGTTTTTTACATAAATTACCATCATTGTTTTTTCTTTAATCCGTTGCTTTTTTGAGCGTATTTTTTATAAGTTTTATACTTGTTTTCTCAAGCCACTTTTACTCTTAACTCACCAAAACCTTTTGCTCTTTTTTTATTGTTTTATTTTCTTAAGTAATTTAGCTATATATTCTTTGTCTTTTTGATATATTTTCTCTTATATTTTTTTGCTACTTTTTCTTTATATTTTTTAGTTGTTTTTTATTATGTTTTTCATCGTTTTTTATGTTTTAAAACATTCAAGTTTTATTTTATATTATGTAAATTATTTTTCTTGTTCTTTTACTCAAACTTTTTTCTTTTTAATTTTTTATTTATTTATATTTTTTATCTATTAT
>CAMOBD010000074.1 GCA_946578345.1 uncultured Clostridium sp. | reverse complement strand
ATTTGAAATAATGTACCATGCCACTCCACCTGCTATAAGCAACAATAGAACTATGATTCCAATAATAAACCAAATTTTCTTTGAACTTTTCTTAGTTTCTTCCTCCATATACTTTCCCCTTATTTACTTACTAAATCTCTAGTATCTCTTGCTATCATTAACTCTTCGTTTGTAGGAACTACATAAACTTTTACTTTAGAATCATCTGTAGAGATTTCTACTTCTTTTCCTCTACAATTATTTTTTTCATCATCGATTTTAACACCCATGAATTCTAAGTATTCACATATTTGTTTTCTTGCATCTATTCCGTTTTCTCCTACTCCACCTGCAAATGTTATTACATCTACACCATTCATTTGAGCAGCAAGTTTTCCTATAAATCCTGCAACTTGATATACAAAATTGTCTATTGCAAGCTGAGCTCTTTCATTTCCTTGTGCTGCAGCAGCTTCTATGTCTCTATCATCAATGCTAACACCTGATAATCCTAATTTACCAGATTTTTTATTTAGAATTGTATCCATTTCATCAGATGACAAATTTTCATTTTTCATTAAGAATGTAACAATTGATGGGTCTATATCTCCAGATCTACTTCCCATAGGTACACCTGCAAGTGGTGTTAATCCCATTGTAGTTTCAATTGATTTACCATCTTTAATAGCACATAAACTAGCACCTTGTCCTAAATGGCAAGCTATTATTTTCAAATCTTCTATAGGTTTATTCATTATCTCTGCAACTCTTTGTGAAACAAATCTATGTGATGTTCCATGGAAACCATATTTACGAATACCATATTTCTCATAATATTCATATGGAATAGCATACATATATGCTTTTTTAGGTAATGTTTGATGGAATGCAGTATCAAATACACCTACCATTGGAACTCCTGGTAGAGCTTTTTTACAAGCTTCAATTCCTGTTATTCCTGCTGGATTGTGAAGTGGTGCAAGTGGAATACATTCTTTTATTGCTTCTTCAACTTCATCTGTAATAACTACAGAACCACTAAATTTCTCTCCACCATGAACTACTCTATGTCCTACAGCATCTATTTCTTTTAAGTCTTTAATTACTCCATAATCTTTATCTAATAATTGCTCAATAACTAACTTTATTCCTTCTTCATGGTTATCTATTTTCTTTTCTATTTTATGTTTCTCTCCATTTACTGTATGTGTTAAGAAAGAGTCCTCTAACCCTATTTTTTCTAGATATCCTTTTGCCATTACCTCTTCTGTTTCCATATCAATTAATTGATATTTTATTGATGAACTTCCACAATTTAAAACTAAAACTTTCATTTTTAAAAACCTCCTAAATTTTATTATATTACATGCTAGCAGCTTGTACTGCAGTAATTGCCACAACGCCAACTATATCATCGCTATTGCAACCTCTTGATAAATCATTTACAGGTCTTGCAATGCCTTGACAAAGTGGTCCATATGCCTCTGCTTTTGCTAGTCTTTGTACTAATTTATATCCAATATTTCCAGCATCTAAATTTGGGAATATTAGTGTATTTGCCTCACCTTTTAAAGGACTTCCTGGTGCCTTACTTGCAGCGATTTCTGGAATTATAGCAGCATCTAATTGTAATTCTCCATCACAAATTAAATCTGGCATTTTTTCCTTTAATAATTTTGTACCTTCAATAACCTTTTCTGTCAATTCAGAATGTGCACTTCCATATGTAGAATATGAAAGCATTGCAACTTTTGATTGCTTTCCTGTTAATTGTTCAAAACTTTTGCTTGATGAAATTGCTATTTCAGATAATTCATCTGGTGTTGGATTTTCTACCAATCCACTATCTCCAAATATAAATATACCATTTTCTCCATATTCACAGTCTGGAACAACCATTAAGAAAAATGCTGAAACAAGTTTTGTTCTTGGAGCTGTTTTTAATATTTGAAGTGCTGGTCTTAATGTATTTGCAGTTGAATGGCAAGCACCAGATACTAATCCATCAGCATCTCCTGATTTTACCATCATTGTCCCAAAATACATATTATCCTTTAATGTCTCTCTTGCCTTTTCTATTGTCATTCCTTTAGCTTTTCTTAGCTCATAAAAAGCATTTGCATATTCTTCAAACTTTTCAGAAGTCTCTGGATTTATTATTTGTATTCCAGATATATCAATATCATTTTCTTTTGCTAACTTATTAGCATCATCTTCATTTCCTATAAGAATGATTTTAGCAAATCCTTCTTCTTTAACTTTTTGAGCTGCTTTTAAAACTCTTTTGTCTTCACTTTCTGTTAATATGATTGTTTTTATATTTTGTTTTGCTTTATCTTTTAGTCCGTCTATAAATGACATTTTAGTAACCTCCCTCTAATGAAAAATAACATATATATTATATATGTTATTTCACAAAAGTACAAGTATTTTTCCAAAAATTTTCTTTTGGTGCGAGTAATGGGACTTGAACCCATACGCAATTATTGCACACGCCCCTCAAACGTGCCTGTCTGCCAGTTCCAGCATACTCGCAAATATGTCTTGACTTATTTATTTTACTACAATAATATATCTAAATCAATACTTTTACTGTATTTTAAATTTTTTACAGGTTACTGAATAATGGTTTATAAAAATTTAAAGTCCGCGCAGGTAGTTCTAATTAAAAATAAGCGAACGAAGCAGGGAGCTCCGTCGGGACGAAGTGAGTTTATTTTTAATTAGAACTACCATTGCAGGACAAGACTAATTCCAAAACTATTATTCAGTAACTTTATGTTATTAATAGTATCTATAATTCCCATCTATATTAGGCATATTGTTATTTCCCATATAATTACTACTCATATTGTTGTTTGCATTATTAAAACCAAGAAGCATATTATATGGTAAGTTAGAAATCGTAATAAACTTAATTGAATATATGTCACAATATGTTATGACGTCACTCTCTAATGCTCTAAGTAAAATGTAACTTGCTCCAACATCAACTAATATACCAGTTCTATCAACTAGATTATTTGTTCCAATTAAAAATTCAACTCTCATTAGTTTTCCAATGTTTTCTCTTAAAAATGCAGGAGTGTAAATGTTATTCGTTAATATCTCTGGAGAATTTTGATTTATATTAACATTCCTATTCTCATTTGTTTCGACAGTTTTATTTTCATTTTCCATATTACATCATTCCTCTCTTTAATTTCTAAAATCAAGTTGAAAAAGAATTAAATTGTAATTATTTTTCAACTTTTCTAAGTGTCAGCATAAGTACTCGTAGGTCTATAAAAACAATGTTCACCTAATCTTGTATGCAATGTACCAGAGCCATTTGAAGGAAATGTACTACCGACAAGATGGTCTAAACGGATTTAAGTACCATAGGCATTCTCCAATTTCATTTAATTTATTTCCGGCCAATGCCCAGTCAGCAATATTGTAATGAACATCTGTGGGGGTCATGTTATAAATATTTTGTGGATTATACTGGCCACCTATAGTCTCCCTCACACAGTCAAATTGTCCTTCTTGGAACACAATATTTCGTAAATTTCCTCCTTGTGATACTCTGGAATACTCACCAACTGGCGTATTTACTCGATTGAGTATTACCGTTGCCACCGCTTTCATGCCATTGTCACCTTCGCCACCGGCCTCACATTGAATAAGCCTCGCTATCAGTTCTCTATCAGAATATCCCATAAGAAAACACCTCACAATATTATATGAAGTGTTTCCCTTCATGTGAATATATATACAGTAATTTTAACTTTTAATTTTCATGTTATTACTCATATGGCATTTTCTTTTGTTTATTTTAGAATAACTTTGAGTTTTCGAGCATCTTTTGTTGCATTTCCATCGCTATGTATTGGTCAACAATTCTGCTTTCTCTTAAAATCTTTTTATACGGTGCTCCCTCTCTAATAAGTTTTTCCAGTTTGGCGGTATGTTTTAATCTTAATAATGTAATATTGCTCATAAAACATCACTCTCCTACTATATATAGTATAGCACGTCCAAAAAGAAAATATTGTCGTTTCTTGTCGATGAGATAAAATTTTTTCAAATTTTTACAATTTTATACAAAATTTTCCTAGCCATCCATTACATTATGACTAGGAAAATCCAATAATTCAAATCATAAACTAATCTATTTTGCTAGTAATTACTAGTAGTATAATATAACTAGTAGTCGCTGCATTTTATATATTAAAAAGTGATTAATATCAGAACTTTATTGTTCTTCAGTGTGATAAATGATATAGTTTCTATCCCTATTTTTCCATCTTCTAAGTGCCATTTCCGCATCAAACCTAGTTATTGATTCCTTAGATTTTTTCGAAATTTCTTTTAAATTTTTTTCTGCCTTTTCTATATAAATACCCAATTGAAAACAGTTTATAGATGCAAGATATCTTGTATATTCATTTTTTTCTTCTAGTAATATAGGAAACATTTCTTTTGCTGTTTCAAGGTGGTGTGATAAATATTCTGTTAATTTTATATTTTTATTTACCTCTCGATTATATCTTCTGTATTTTCCTTCTAATCTTTCTTTAGTCATAATCTCCCCACTTTTAATATATTGTTCTATTATTTCTTCTTTGCTTAATTCTTTTTTCATCGTATACCTCCATATCTTTTTAACACATCTAGCCCATAATTATATTGAACTTCAAAACTCTGTCCGCTTAGCCATTCTCTCACGGTCATATTATATTCAAGTATTTTCGAATTATAATGTGCTGTAATTCTTTGATGAACGCTCTTATCAATTTCGATAATGTTTTTTGGGTTCTGGATTAGTTTTGGGTCAAAACCAGACTTTTTTATTTGTATTTGTTCTACAATGTGATGTAGTTCTTTACCCTTTTGGGCTTTGCCATATACTCTTTTATATTTGTTATAAGAATTTAGTCCCTCGTCTATTTTTACATTTTTTGCTTGATATATTTCTTGTGTTGGCCCAAATTTTTCTATTGAATAGTCGTAAATTCCCACTAAAGGTGGTGTTACAATAGCTCCAATAACAGCGGACTGAACTACTTCTCCTACATCTATATTTTCAATCCCCTTATCTAATGTTTGATAAGTAACATTCCCAACTGTACTTGCTAATGAACCTTTTGCCATATACACGCCAAGTGTTTTGCTCGTTAATTTTCCTGCATTTCCTCCTATTCCAAAAGCCCACATCGAAGTTCCAAGAGTTATTCCTTCTTTGATAGACGTTTCAATATTAACATTACCTGTAGAAATTAATTGGTCTGTCGATGAAGCTAAAGAACCAATTCCTACGTTTGCTACAAATTTTGTTATAGTACCTGTTCCTGTCGGCAAAATAGCTAGTCCTCCACCTATTATTGCTCCTTCTACTGCTGCGCCAGCGTAGCTTCTCCATCCATTGTTAATTTGTCCATCATCTAGTAAATCTCCTACAAATTCTACCCCTGTATTGAATATAGCCCCTATAAATGCTGTTATAATAGGTATTGGTAAATGTCCATCTTCATCTACATAGCGTAACGGATTACTCCTTGCATAAACATATTGGTTTAAACTCAAAGGATCTTCTATTTCACCCCTATAAGTGTCTTCTGAAGTAAATCTTGCAATTGCAGGGTCATAATATCTGCTTAGTAAGTAATAATTTTGTGTTTCATCATCATAATAATATCCTGCATATTTAAATGGATTATCCATTTTTTCTTCTTCAGTTTCTATATTGCCAAAATCATCATACGAATAACTATTTAAAATATTTTCATTACTATCTAATATTTGTACTATATCACCGTGACCGTTATAGAGATAAAACCCTATATTTTCTCCTTCTATTCTAGAGATCAAATTAATGCCATATACATTTTTAGCAATTTGTTCATCATCTGCATTTAATTCTAATACAACATTATTACCTTCATAGAAATATTTTGTAGTATCTTCTCCTGATGTCCTTTCTATTCTATTGCCTAGTATATCATATTCATATGTAATTGTAACCCCATTATCTACCGTTTTTATTAATTCATTTCTTGCATTATAGGTATTTTCAGTTATGGTTTCGCCATTTTCTTGTACTTTTATTTCATTACCATTAGCATCATAGGTATAGGTGATTGTGTTATCATTGTTTGTTTTACTTACTAATTGATTTTTTCTCATTATAAGTATACTCTATTACATTGTTTCCTGCAATAGTAGTTATTGTTTCTTTTGTTCTGTTTCCAACTGCATCGTATTCATAAGAAACTGCTTTTCCTATTTGTGTATTTACTGCTGTAAGTAGCATATTTAAATTATTATAAGTATAAGAAGTTTCTCCATTGCTATCTATTTTCTTTACAATGTTATTATTACCATCGTACTGATATTCATATCTAGAGATTTCTGTACCATCTGTCTTTTTATTTATTAGCTTTTTTAAACTTTTATCTGGATAATAGGTATATTCTTCTATTGTTCCATTTGGATAGGTTATACTTTTTAATGTGCCATCTGCATAATACTCATATTGTGTTGTTTTGTTATTTTGAATTATTTGCCATTTTCTATTTGCCTTATCATATATTGTTGTTACTGTGTCATTAAAAGAATCTGTCGTTGTTTCTTTGTGCAGACCCGCTTCTACTCCCTCTGTAATGTCATAAGAATAAGTAAATTGATATTCTTCATTATCTCTATATTCTTTTCTTACAGTAACACGATTAAGTGCATCATATTCTCGAACAGACTGTACATTTCCATTTAGGATTGTTTTTGTTAAATTAGAATTATTGTCATATTCATATTGTATTACTTCATTACCACATTTTTCTTGTATTACTCTTCCTACATTATCATAAGTATATTCAATAGTATCTCCATTTCTAGTCGTTAACGTTTGAAGCTCGTCCCTTTGGTTATAAGTTTTTACCTCTGGTTGAAGAAGAGCATCTATTTCTTTTGTTTCATTATTTTGTGCATCGTATTCATACGTAATACTATCATCTTTTGCATTCTTCTTTTTGGTTAAGTTACCATTTGCATCATATTCATAAGTTGTCTTGTTTTCATTAGGTTCTGTTACCTCTATTAATTCACTTTTTGCATTATATTGATAAGTTGTAACATTTCCATTTCTATCTGTATATTTTGTCATGTTGCCCAAAACATCATATTCGTATTTTTCAGAATTTCCTTCTTGGTCAATTTTTTCGATGATATTTCCTAGTTCATCATATTTGAATTGCCTTGTCTTCTCCAATATATAGATTATTTCCTTTTGATATTGTCAAAGTACTATTAGCTTCAATTCTTAATCCATTTATGAAATAACAATCGTTATCTTCAGCTAATATCATACTTTTTTCAAATACTCCAAATGCAAATTGTAATTGCTGTCTAGTCTGTCCCTCTTTACAGTTATTATACACTTTAAATTCGCCTGGCACTTTGACATAATTTACCTTTAATGCATCAGCATCTTCACTTAAAATTATATTATTTTCTATTATATAATTTTCATTTGATATTGTATCAATTAATATTTTGTATATTCTATTATTTTTTA
>CAMOBD010000073.1 GCA_946578345.1 uncultured Clostridium sp. | reverse complement strand
AAGGATTTTCATGACCCTTTTTTGATGCTAGATATGGAAATTGCAATAAATAGAATTTTAGAAGCAATTGAAGAAAAGCAAAAAATTATGATTTATGGTGATTATGATGCTGATGGAATAACAAGTACTACTGTTCTCAAATCATTTTTAGAAGAGCGTGGAATGGATGTTAGCACATACATTCCAAATAGGTTAAATGAAGGGTATGGACTAAATAAAGAGGCTATTAAAAAGATATATGATGATGGCTTTAGACTGATGATAACAGTTGATTGTGGAATTTCAGGGATAGATGAGGTTGAGTATGCAAATTCACTTGGAATAGAGACAATTATTACTGACCACCATGAGCCAGCAGAGAGTTTGCCAAATGCAATAGCTGTAGTAGATGCTAAAAGAAAGGATAATACATATCCATTCAACCAACTTGCTGGTGTTGGAGTTGTTCTTAAAGTGATACAAGCATTGTCTATAAGGCTTGGATTAGATGAAAAAGAATATTTGAAATACTTAGATATTGTATGTATCGGAACTATTTCAGATATAGTGCCATTAGTTGATGAAAATAGAGTAATTGCAAAACTTGGACTTAAACTAGTTGCCCAAACAAGAAACATTGGACTAAGAGCTTTAATAGAGATAATTGGTTTTAAGAATATTGATTCAGGAGCGGTTTCTTTTGGAATAGCACCAAGAATAAATGCATGTGGCAGAATGGGTAATGAAAAACTTGCTTTAGACCTATTTTTATGCAAAGATAGAAATGAGGCAAGAAATTTAGCCACTAAGCTAAATGAGTATAATATAGAAAGACAAGCAATAGAAAAGCAGATGTATGATGAGGCAGCAAAGATAATTGAAGAAAACGAAAAAGATAAAGCTTGCATTATAGTGGGAAAAGAAGGATGGCACCATGGAATTATTGGAATTGTTTCATCAAAAGTAACAGAGATGTATTTTAAGCCATCTATACTAATATGCTTTGATGGAGATGAGGGAAAAGGCTCAGGAAGAAGTATTCCTGGATTTGATTTACACGAGGCGTTAATGAATTGTGGAAAACATCTAAAAAAATTCGGTGGACATGCAATGGCAGTTGGTGTTACAGTAGATAAGTCAGAATTTGAGGAATTTAAGAAAGAACTAGAAGAATATGCAAAAAAATGTGATATAGATAAAATTGTACCAATTATAAATGTGGATAGTGAATTATCATTAAAAGATATAAATGTTGAGGCAGTAAAGAGCTTATCTGCATTAGAGCCTTATGGAGAGGCAAATAAAATGCCATTATTCTTATTTAAAAATCTAAAGATAAATAGCATTAGGTCGTTGTCAGAGGGAAAACATTTAAAACTATTATTAAAAGATGACAATTATATGGTAGATGCCATAGGATTTAATATGGGAGAGCTATCAGCAGATTATCTACTTGATGACAAAGTAGACATAGTAGGAAGTTTAGATATAAATAGTTATGGCGGAAACGAAAGTGTACAAATAGTTTTGAAGGACATTAGAAAGTCATACTAAGGGAGATGATAATATGTCGGAATATAAAGAAGTGGGAATTGAAGATGTAATCTCTGTTGTAAAGAAGAAAAGAGGAAGAAGAGATACAAAAATAATTCAAAAAGCATATGATTATGCTAAGGCAAAACATGGTGACCAGCTTAGAAAGTCAGGAGAGCCATATATAATACATCCTGTGCAAGTTGCATATACACTTGCAAATTTAGATTTGGATGACAACACAATTTGTGCTGCCCTTTTACATGATGTGCTTGAAGACACAGATACAACATATGATGATTTGGTAAAAGAGTTTAATGAAGAAGTTGCATATATGGTGGATGGTGTTACCAAACTTAGCAAATTGCAGTATGCAAGTGTTGAAGAGCAACAGGTAGAGAATTACAGAAAAATGTTTTTAGCAATGGGAAAAGACATACGTGTTATATTAATCAAGCTTGCAGATAGGTTGCACAATATGAGAACACTAAAATACCTAACACGTGACAGACAAATTGCAAATGCTAAAGAAACAATGGAGCTATATGCACCACTTGCAAACAGACTTGGTGTTTATTCTCTAAAATGGGAATTGGAAGATTTGTCTTTCAAGTATCTATATCCAGAGGAATACAGAGAATTAGTTGAGGGAATAGATAAGAAAAGAGAAGAGAGACTAAAATTCATTGAGCTCATAATGGAACAAATAAAAGAAGAATTGAAGAAACAAAGAATAGATGCAGAAGTTACAGGAAGAGCAAAACATTTATACAGCATATACAGAAAAATGAAAAGAGACAATTCAACATTGGACCAAATTTACGATTTATTTGCATTAAGAATTATTGTAAACTCTGTAAAAGACTGCTATGCAGCACTAGGAGTAGTACATGATTTATACAACCCAATGCCAGGAAGATTTAAAGACTACATTGCGGTACCAAAGCCTAATATGTATCAATCACTACATACTACTTTAATAGGTCCAAAAGGAACGCCATTTGAAGTACAAATCCGTACATGGGATATGCATAGAGTAGCAGAATATGGTATTGCTGCACACTGGGCATATAAAGAGTCAAGCTTCTTTAGCGGAAGAAAGGCAAATGTAAAAGTAGAAGATGACAAGCTTGCATGGGTAAGAGAAACTTTGGAATGGCAAAGCGAAATGCAAAATCCAGAAGAGTTTATGCAGACATTAAAAAAGGAATTGTTCGAAGACGAAGTGTACATCTTTACACCAAAAGGAGCAATAAAAGTACTTCCAAAAGGATCAACACCAATAGATTTTGCATATCAAATACATGAACAAATAGGAAACCACATGGTAGGATGCAAGATAAATAGCAAAATGATGCCTATTATAACAAAGCTAAACAATGGAGACATAGTAGAAATTATAACATCTGACCAATCAAAAGGACCAAGTAGAGACTGGCTTAAATTTGTAAAAAGTTCAAGAGCAAGAAATAAAATATTAGCATGGTTTAAGAAAAATCTAAGAGAAGAGAACATAGAAAGAGGAAAAGACCTAATAGAAAAAGAATTAAAGAAAATTGGAATGAAGCATGAGGATTTATTCAAGCCAGAATTTATACAAGTCGCATTAAATAGATATAAATACAATTCTTTAGATGACATGTATTCGAGCGTAGGATTTGGCTCAAACACAGCAGGAAAAATAATTGCAAGAATGTTAGAAGAGTACAGAAAAGTCCATAAAGAAGATGACATAGAAAAAACAATAGAACAACTTGCAAAAGAAAAAGAACATAAATCAAAACCATCACAAAATGGTGTTATAGTAAAAGGAATAGACAACTGTCTAGTAAAGCTATCGAAATGTTGTAACCCAGTACCAGGTGACGAAATAATAGGATACATAACAAGAGGAAGAGGAGTATCGGTACATAGAACAGATTGTGTAAACACAAAGAAATTGCTAGAAGAAGGAAACAGAATAATAGATGTATACTGGAGCAAAGATGAGAAAACAACATACAGTGTTGACATAGAAGTAGACGCAAACGACAGAGCAGGATTGCTTGCAGACATAATAGCAGTACTAGGAAACAACAAATGCAAAATAGTAGCAGTATCATCAAAAGCAAATAGAGAAAAAATAGCTATAACAGAATTAACAATAGAAGTAGAAAATATACAACAACTAAACACAGTGCTAAAAGCAATAAGAAAAATCGACAGTGTTTACGAAGTAAAGAGAAAGAAACAGTGATGTCGTTTTGGGGACAGGCCTTTTCGCGACATTTTGAAATTTCAAACGAAAGAAATT
Source organism: uncultured Clostridium sp. (assembly GCA_946578345.1). Taxonomy (GTDB): domain Bacteria; phylum Bacillota; class Clostridia; order TANB77; family CAG-508; genus CALXVA01. Next base: position 3,848 of record CAMOBD010000073.1, on the reverse strand, counting down.
GATTAAACAAAAATGTATTTAAGGGAGAAGAAAGATGATTTTAAAACAACTAAAAATAAACTCTGTAATGCAAGGCATAGTGACAAATTGCTACATTATAGTAGATGAGAAAACAAAGGAAACGATGATAATAGACCCAGCAGAAGATACTGAAAAGATAGAAGAACTATTAGACATATTAGATGCAAAAGTAAAATACATATATTTAACGCATTGCCATGGGGATCATATTGGAGCAGTAGAACAGTTAAGAAGAGAAAAAGGAGGAAGAGTACTAATACACAAAGATGATTATGAAGGATTGAAAGACCCAGAAATAAATTTGACAGAAATTTTGGCAGAAAATGCTATTAGAATTGAAGCGGACTCTAGAGTAAATGATGGAGATGTTCTACATATAGGAGATTTGGAATTTCAAGTAATCCATACACCAGGACATACAAAAGGTGGAAGTAGTCTATACTGTGCAGAGGAAAAGCTAGTATTTTCTGGAGATACAATGTTCAAAGGCATGTGGGGAAGAACAGACTTACCAACAAGTAGCTTTGAAGATATAATGAAATCAATAAGCAACAAATTGTTAGTACTTCCTGATGAGACTATTGTATATCCAGGACATGGAATGTCAACGAAAATAGAGTATGAAGAGCCAATTTACTATAACTTAATGCCAGGAGAGGAATAAAGGAGGAGAGAGTATGAGTAAAAGAGTAGAGCCAAGGACATTACCTGGATTTATGGAGCTTTTGCCAAGTGAGCAAATCCAGTTTAATGGAATGGTGGATAAGATTAGAAAATCATATGAAAAATTTGGCTTTTTGCCATTGGATACACCAATTATTGAGATGGCAGAGGTACTTCTTGCAAAAGCGGGAGGAGAGACAGAAAAGCAAATTTATCGTTTTAATAAAGGTGAAAATGATTTGGCACTTCGTTTTGATTTAACAGTGCCACTTGCAAAGTACATTGCTGAGTACTACAATGATATTACATTTCCATTTAAGAGATATCAAATCGGTAAGGTGTATAGAGGTGAGAGACCTCAAAAAGGCAGATATAGAGAGTTTTATCAATGTGATATAGACATTATTGGAGATGGAGAGCTTAGCATTATAAATGATGCGGAAATGCCTAGTGTTATTTATACTACGATAAAAGAACTTGGATTTGATGATTTTACTATTAGAATAAATAATAGGAAGATTTTGAATGGGTTATTTGCAGAGCTTGACCTTACAGAAAATTCAGTAGAGATAATGAGGATTATAGATAAGCTTGAAAAGATAGGCAAAGACAATGTTATAAAATGTTTACAGGATTTGAATGTGGCTGAGGATAAAATTGACAAAATAATGTCTTTCTTAGAGATAGATGGTACTACAGATGCAAAGTTAGAAGCATTACAAAAACTAAACTTTACAAATGAACTATTTGTGCAAGGATTAGATGAACTTTCACAAGTTGTAAAATATGTAAGAGCATTTGGTGTGCCTGATACTCACTTTAAAGTAGATTTAACTATTGCAAGAGGGCTTGACTATTACACAGGAACTGTATATGAAACATTCTTAAATGACTATAGAGAAATTGGAAGTGTATGTTCAGGTGGAAGATATGAGAATTTGTCAGAATTCTATACAGATAGAAAAATGCCTGGAGTTGGAGTTTCAATTGGATTAACTCGTTTGTTCTACAAGTTAAATGAGCTTAATATAGTAAAAGAAGAGAAAAAGGCAATTTCTAAGGTGCTAGTTGTTTCTATGCTAGAAGATTCAAATAGAGCATTAGAGGTAGCAGCAATGTTTAGAAATGCTGGAATTAATACAGATGTATATTTAGAAGACAAGAAAATAAAAGCAAAATTTAAATATGCAGACAAGTTACAAATTCCTTATGTAGCAATAATTGGTGAGGAAGAAGAACAAAATGGTACAGTAAGCTTAAAAAACATGCAAACAGGGGAGCAAGAGCAAGTAAGTGTTGAAGAGGCAATTGAGAAGTTACAGTAAATGAATATAACCTAAATTCACACATTTAGGTTATATTTTTGTGTGTACAAGAATATAATTATATAATAGGAAATTGTTCATTTCCTATTATATAATTATGCTGAAATCGCTATTGCCTTTGAGATTTCCTTCTTACAGTCGGAAACTCAAATCGGCACGAACAAAGGGCGACCAAGGTCGCTTTGTTCTATAATAGAATACTTGTACGCGTGCTAGTAGAAAGGAAAAATCTATGATAAATTTAGCTGTTATTGAGCTTAAAGATATAATTAAATACTTAATAAAAATAACAATAGCAATTGCAGTAATAGTGGGATTAACTAAGTTCTTTTCTGGCTTTAAAACACAATTGAATGTAGATAAAAATTCTTTTTTATCTTGCTTGGATGTGGCAATACCTAGTATTAAAAATGTAAATCAAAAGGATGAAGAAAAATCTTCAACAGCTACTGCGGAACCTTTGAAAATGGCTTTAGGAGTAGAGCTGGGGATGATGGATAGTGTGGAAAAGGACGGAGAAACTGGGGCAGATGAGAATAATACAGTTGCCACGGAGAATGCAGTTATAAATACAACAGAAAATGAAAGTACAACTGAAGAAATACAAGAGGCTCAAATAGGAGTGGGCACGGAAGTATTAGAATCAAATGTCCCTGAAAAATATACTACAGAATATAATGGAGTAAAAATAAGAAATGAGACAGATAATATAAAATTGACAGAAGACATGTTAAAACCAGAAGTTAGTGTAAATATGAAGAGTATCCTGATTTATCATACACATGCTAGTGAAAGCTATACTTCTTCTGACAAATACAAATATACAGCCACAGGAAATTTTAGAACTACAGATATAAACTATAACGTTGTAAGAGTAGGAACAGAGCTTACAAAATATATGCAGCATTATGGTTACAATGTTGTACACGATACGACAATTTATGATAAATCATACAGTGAGTCATATGATAGGTCTTTAAGTGGAGTTGCAAAACTTTTAGAAGAAAATGAAGATACAGACATACTGTTTGATATACATAGAGATGCAATTGCAGATAGCTCATATGCACCAACAGTTAAGATAGGAGATGAAGAAGTAGCACAGCTCATGTTCGTAATAGGTAGCAATGGCGGTGGTAGTAAGCATGATAATTGGAATCAAAATTTAAAACTTGCAATTAAGATTCAGAAAAAAGCAAATGAACTTTATCCAGGATTATTTAAACCTATAGTATTACGTGATAGCAGATATAACCAGCAACTCGCAACAGGAGCTAGCATAATTGAAGTAGGAGCAACAGGTAATACAATGGAGCAATGCTTAGCTAGTATGAAGTATTTATCGAAAGTACTAAGTGAGGTGTTGAAGTAGGAAAAAGAAATAGGGGGCAATATAGTAGAATTGCCTACCTATTTTTTTGCATTATGCCCCTTGACAAATTCTCAAAAAACCTTTAAAATACTATACTGTTAGAAACCGAACAATAATGTAGGAGGTGGTTAAAATAGAGAAAAATGATATAGGTAGATTTATACATATATTATCAAGGCAAGTAAAAAGAAAAGTGGATGAAGCTGTATCAAAATATAATGTTACAGCAGTACAATGCAGTCTTATAGGATATATTTTTGCCAAAAGCAATAAGGGAAATGTTTATGCAAAAGATATAGAGAGTAGATTTAACATGAGAAGGGCAACTGTTGCAGAAATTTTGAGCTTGATGGAGAAGAACGGACTCATAGAAAGAAAGTCTATGAGTGAAGATGCGAGGTTAAAAGAAATTACCATATCATCGATATGATCCATCCACTTCCGGTCAATAACCTTCAGCAGGAATA
>CAMOBD010000072.1 GCA_946578345.1 uncultured Clostridium sp. | reverse complement strand
GCCATATGTTTAATAAAAAAGAAAATTAAGTTACTATTCACTAAAATTACAATTTGTTATCTAAATAGAGGGCATAAACCCTCTATTTTATAGTTCTTTTTCAAAATCTCTAAATTTTTCTTGTTTAGTAAATTGTTTTTCAGCATTTAAAGAATTTCCTGTTTCTTTCTCAAAATCTCTAACAATTTCATCCCCAGAAAGTAAGTCGAATTTTTTACAGAGCCATTTTATAAATTTTTTAACTGTTTCCTCAAAAGTTTTAATGATTTTATGAAGTTTATTATTTTCCTTTTCTAGTTTGTTTATTTTATACTTATATTCATATTCCAAATTAAATGCCTTTTCCTCAAATTCTTTTTCTAGTTCTTCTTTTCTGTTGTTATATCTAAAATCAAGTGAGTTGCTTTTTACTTTATAATCGTGTTCCATTTGATATACTTTATTATGCAAATTTTCATTATCTTCAAGTATTTTATCTCTTTCTTTTTGATATTTTTCTGCCTCATCAATTACATTTACTTGTCTTTCTATTTCTCTGTGTAATTGTTTGTTTTCAGAGTATAATTTTTCAATAAGTTTATCTTTTGGCTCAATAATTTCTTTTTGTATTTTTTCATTTCTTTTGAAAACAACCTTATTAAAATCTTCAATACTTGGTACTTCTGGAAGTTCTAATGTAATATCTTGCAATATTTCTTTAGTTTTTTCATAATTTGTAATTTTTTTATATTCTTCAATACTCAAATGTGTTCTATTAGTTTCTTCTTTTGGTAATCCTCTTTCTAGCTCAAAATTGTGTAAAATAATATATTCGTAAAAGGCATTTTGTAATCGCCTGTAACTGTCTTTTTCTTTCCAAAATTCACTACAAGCCAATTTATCAATATCATTTCCTTTTTTATCTTTTGTATGAACAACTGGTAAAAAAACTAAGTGCATATGTGGTGTATCTTCATCATTATGCACTTTTGCAGAAAGAATATATTGTTCTCCTAAATTTTTATATTCACACACAAACTTATATGCAGTTTCAAAAAATCTTCTTGTTTCTTTTTCTCCAATTTTATTAAAAAATTCATTGTCAGATGTGATAATATATTCACAAGCAATGTTACTAACTGTTTTTATTTGACCTTTTAAATTATATTCTTTTCTTATTCTTTCAAAATCTTTTTCATAACTATATTTTGGATCTTTCAATGAATAATTTAAGTACGATTTTTCTTTATCAATATTTTTATTAGAATAATTTTCATTTTTCCTTTCATTATGTCTAAATATGCCTTTTAGATTTTCTCTTTTGTATTTTTGATTTCTTATTATAGCATAACTCATATAATATCCACCTCCTTGAATAGCTAAATAAACTAACACAAACTAAACTTAAAAACGGCACTTATTTAAGATGTGTTGTAACACACTACAACACTTTTTAGGCAAAAGTGTTCGTGTGGCAGGGTAAACCCTACAACCCAAAACTAAAAATTGCTACTAGCATTTTTTAGTTTTTTCATAACAAATGACAAGTTCATTTGTTATGCTTTCAATAAATTGCATATCTGCATTTATTGAAAAAAGAGCAAGAAAAAGTAAATTTTTCTTACTCTTTGAAACCTTGCTCGGTTTCAAACTTCCACGCTTTATGGCTACATTTTACAGAAACCAGAAGGAGTGAGCTTGAAGTAGAATTAGGTGTAATATTCCATTTGCTATAAAAGGAATTATTACACCTATACAAACTGAAACCGTCAGTCGTTCGCCTCGTTTCATAGGTAGTCTAGTAAGTAGCATTTGCTACTATAATTGCCGATACTTTTAAATATCTTTGTTCATACTTGTCCAAACTTTTTACAATTATAAATTCACACCCAAGTTTTGCCACCGAATACTCTTTTTTTATTGTGAGTTTTTGTTCTAAAATCTCACTTACGCACCTTGTATAATTAGACTACTTATACAAATACGGATAAACTTTATAGCATCGGCTCATCACACCTATCACTTTTATAGAGTTTGAGGCATATTCTCTTTTTGAAAACAAAAAACTACTCATAGTTTATAAACTACAAGTAGTTAGTTATTTTCTTTATTCAATTAAGCCTCAAAATCGTTTTTAAGGCATTTTTATTTTAAAGCAAACTAATTTATCATACATAAATTAATTCTTTTAAAACAATTTCTTCTGTTTGATTTTTTATTGCGTTCATTGTACCAACCCAATATAAAGGGTTAGTGTTTTTCATATCTTCTGTTAAATTACTTTTTGACTTTAAATCTTTTATTATAAAATCAATTTCTTTTTGTGCTTGCTCTTGAATTTCTTTCAAGTGCTTATTTAATTCTTTATTCATAAACAATATAGTATATTCTGCTTTTTTATGTTTCTTCAAAAAATTTAATCTTAATAACCCATATTTATTTAATGTGATTTTTTCTTCTGGCTTTAAATATAAGTTAGGCATATAATAATCTCCTACCAAAGTATAACTTATTCCTGTTTTTTCATCTACAATTTCCTTTTTCAATTCTTTACAATCCATAATAAACCTCCTAATTATTTTATTACTAATCCTAATTTTACAACTGGATTCTTCTCTGCTAAGAAAACCTTTTTAATTTCAATACTTTCTGGGATTATAGGTGATTTATTTTTACCGTTCTGGAATGTTACTTCGGTGTGAACAGTGCTTTTACTTACTCCAAATTTTTTAGCAGCACCTCTAACAGTATCTTTACTATCTATAATATAATGTGCTAAATTTATTGCACGTTCTTCTATGTATAATTTTCCCAATTTTAAAAACCCCCCTAAGAAACTATGTTTTGTAACATTGTATTCTTAGGGTAAGTCCATTAGAACTAAAACTATTTTTGTTTCCAATATCTTATTAGTTCTTGGTATCTTATGATTATATCTTTTAATAATTCTTTTGATAAAACTCTGAATATCTCCAATTATAAAAGGTAAGAACAAAGTATTCTCTTTCATTTGTAAATATGCTATAATAATACAAAATTTAAAGTAGGAGGAGACTGACATTGAATAACATACAAGATGTTTTAAAGTACTTTTATGAAATAAGCAAAATACCAAGAATGTCTGGACATGAAGAAAAAATAGCAGATTATATAGAGAACTTTGCGAAAAAGCAAAAGCTAGAATATAGAAGAGATGCATACAATAATGTGATAGTAATAAAAGAAAAAAGTAAAGAGTGTAAAACAAATGAAAGCATAATATTGCAAAGTCACTTAGATATGGTGTGTGAAAAAGAGGAAAATGTAGAGCATGATTTTCTAAAAGAGGGATTAGATGTATATGTTGATGGAGATTATATTAAAGCAAGAGGGACTACACTAGGTGCGGACAACGGAATAGGTGTTGCTATAATGCTTTCAATACTTGCTTCGGATAATATAATGCATCCAAGAATTGAGGCGATTTTTACAGTTCAAGAAGAAACAACTATGGAAGGTGCAAAAAACATAGATGTGGATAAATTAACTGGAAAGAAAATGATATGCCTAGACAATATGAATGAAGAGGAGTTGTTAATTGGGTGTGCAGATGCAAAAATATATAAGTATCAAATGAAGCGCACAGAGCAAAGTGTTGATGATAAATATTCTTTACTAAAACTTGAACTAACAGGATTTGTGGGTGGACATTCTGGAGAAGATATATCAAAACCAAGAGGAAATCCTATTAAAGAAATGGGAAATATATTAGAAGAATTACATAACAAATATGATATATATCTAAAAAGTATTGCAGGAGGGCAAAAAGTTAATGTAATCCCTAGAGAATGCAGCACTCAAATATATGCAAAAAATGCAGATATGGAAATGATTAAACAAGATATAGAAAAATATGAGCAAGACTTGAATAATAGAATTATAGAAAACAATAATATTAAATTGACTTTAGAAAAATTGGAGAATAAACAAAATAGTTGCTATGACAAAGATACTACAGAAAATATCATAAATCTTTTAAAAGATTTGCCAAATGGAGTGAATTGTAAAGATGAGTATGGTAATCCTTTAGTTTCACTAAATGTTGGTAAAATAGAAAGTTCAAATGATTTACAAATACTATTTTCTACAAGGAGTAACAAAGAGAAAGAAGAAAAGAAGCTAGAAGATAGGCTAGAACAAATAAAGAGTAAATATAACATCACTGAAGAAACAAGTAAATTATGTGGATATGAGCATAAAGATAAATCTAAGTTTGTTGAAAAATGCAAGGAAATATATATTGACTTTTTTAAGAAAAAGCCTAAATTAGTTAATATGCATATTTGCTTAGAGGCTGGATTTTTTGGAGAAAAGATACCAGACTTAGACTTTATAGCAATAGCACCTAATATATATGATGCACATAGCCCAAATGAAAGATGCTCTATATCATCATTGGGGAGAATTTATGAATATATATTGTTGATACTTAAAAATTGTTAAAGCGGTATCTGCTGTAAAGAAGATAGTAAAATATATTATCTTCTTTAATTATAACCATTGACAAATTTACATAAAGAGAGTAAGATATTATTATCCAATTTATTTGAAATGGTGCGAATCAATACTGCAAGAAAGGATGCTATTAAATGGAAAAAGAATTGTATATTGTGTACAGTACGCCTAGGCAATTTTCTTTGGAAAATAAAAGAAAGGTGGCACGGCGGTGTCTAGAAATTGCACAAAGCACTAGCTTTCCGACCAACTACCGGGATATAGAGGCTCATCTATTTGGAAACGATGACGCCACTTTAACTTTCTTGGTAGACGAGAAAGGAATGATATATGGCTTTGCAACCTTTGATAAATTAGAAAAAGTAAATGCACTTTATTTAAATGGCATTATACTTCATTCTGAAATCCAGTCGAAAGGTTGGAGCCTGTATCTGCTGAAGTCAGTAATTTTGGGAAGTGAATGTGACTTCCTAATGTTGCGGACACATAACCAGCGCATGTACGAGGCAATGCGTGATGTCGCTGGAAATGACAGTTTAATATATCCTCATCCAAACGGAAATTATGCAGTTCCAGAAGATGAAGATGTATGGGCTGTAATACATGCACATCCTGCTACAATGAAAGCAGATGAAAAACTGGTCGTAAGGAGAGCATACCCTGAGGGACAAGAAATTAAGAGTCAGAAAATTGACAAAGAGGACGCGAAAGCATTGTTTACTGAATTAAGACCACTTGATGCTCAAGTAGTTGTTGTACGACGCACCAAAACCGACAATTGAATAATTGGGTTGAACAAAGGGGACACACCTATATTTAGGTCTGTTCCTTTTGTTTGGGGTGATTAAAATATGTAGATAAACTGAAAGAATTTATACCTCTCTTTTGTTGAAATTTAAAATAATTTCTTGACTTGTTCGTAAAAACATGCTAATATAATAATCACATAAAAAGTGAAACCACATAACACACCCCATAAGATGTGCTAATGTGGCGTTTCTTGCGTGCCAAAGTAAATATGCATTTACAAAATTTATACTGAAAGGAAGTGTATTAAAAGTGGAACAACTAGAGTTTGAAGCAGAAAAAGAAAAACTAAAAGAAGTACTAGAAAAGTACAAAGATGTTATAAAATACTATGACTTAAGACTTGAAGCAATACCAAAGCTGTACAAACAAGACACAGTAATGCTTGAAAATATGCTAAACATGTATGCACAAAAACTCCGATTAATGGAAAAAAGTGTGAAAAACCCATATTTTGCAAGACTAGATTTTGCAAGAGATGGAGAGCAAAAAGTAGAAAAGTTATATATCGGAAAAGTAGGAGTAATGGACGAAGAGAACAACAGTATAACAATAGATTGGAGAGCTCCAATTTCGTCAATGTACTATGATAGCAATCTTGGAAGAGCTTCATATGAAGCACCAGAAGGAACTTGTACAGGAGAACTTCTAGTAAAAAGGCAATATGAAATAGAAAACGGCGAATTGAAAAGTTATCAAGATGTTGATACAGTATCAAATGATGAATTATTAAAACCATATTTAGGAGCAAATGCAGATAACAGATTAAAGAATATTGTTTCTACAATCCAAACTGAGCAAAATGCAATTATACGAGAGCCACTAAACAAAAATGTTATAGTACAAGGCGTTGCTGGTTCGGGAAAGACAACAGTTGCACTACACAGAATTGCATATTTAGTGTACAATAATAGAGATAAAATCAAACCAGAACAATATTTAGTAATAGGACCAAATAAATTTTTTGTAAGCTATATTTCAGGTGTTTTACCAGATTTAGATGTGAACAATGTTTCTCAATTAACGTATTCAGAGCTATGTTCGGACTTTATAGATGAAGAATTAGAACTTATAAACGAAGAAGAAAAATTAATTAAATCAATTTCAAATGAACAGGAGTTAACATATGAAAGACTAAAAGTTTCAATGAAATATAAAGACCTCTTAGATGAATTTATAAATCAACTAAACAAAAGTATTATTCCAGAAAAAGGGATAAGTATAAAAGGAATGGAAATAATACCAAGTAATTTAATCAAAGAAATTTACAATTCAATTTCTACAAATGAAATCTATAACACAATCCATAAAAAGACAGAAAGAACAAAATTGTTGCTTGAAAAATATATAGAAGATAATTATGATGAGATTGCAGAAGAAATAAAGGAAAAATACACAGATGAACGTAAATTGAGGAAAGATATAGGGGAAGCAGTAAAAAAATATTTTAAGAATTTAATTCCATCGACTATAAAGTTATATGAGAGATTTTTGGAAGATTTGAAAAAAGAAGACAATAATATTAAGAGTATAAAACAAAAAATAGAAAACAACATCAAAAACATAAAAGATAAGAAAGTAGAATTTGAAGACTTAAGTGCACTTATATATCTAAAATGTAAAGTAATTGGAACAGAAAAGTATGCTACATATAGGCAGGTTGCAATAGATGAAGCACAAGACTTTGGAGACTTTAGTTTTTATGCACTAAAAGTACTTTTAGAAAGTGCTACGTTTAGCATATTTGGAGATATTGCACAATCAATATATCAATATAGAGGGATACATAAATGGGAAGATGTGATGGAAGAAACTTTTGCAAATGATTGTGAATTAAAATATTTGCAAAAGAGTTATAGGACAACTGCTGAAATTATGAATGAAGCAAATAAAGTAATAAAACATATTGGATTAGATGCAGCCATGCCAGTAATTAGACATGGAGAAGAAGTCAAATACATACCATACAACAATTTGAAAAATCAAGTAGATATAATTACAAACACAATAACAGAATATAAACAGAGAGGATTTAAGTCTATTGCTGTAATATGTAAAAACGAAAAAGAAGCAAGTCAAATAAACGATGCATTAGCAAAGCACGATATTATAGCAAAGAATATAAAAAATTCTGATACAGAATATGATGGAGGAATTTGTACAATTACAAGCTATCTAGCAAAAGGCCTAGAATTTGATGGAGCAATAATCTCCGACGCATCAGATGGAAGTTATACCCCAAATAAAGCAATAGATATGAAACTTTTATATGTTGCAATGACAAGACCACTACATGAGCTAAGAGTACTAGAACAAAGAGGAAAAGTAGGTAAATAAATTTGTCTGCTGTTAGTGTAAAATATCTTCGGGGAAAATTAGGATAAAAAAATAAGATACCCACTC
>CAMOBD010000071.1 GCA_946578345.1 uncultured Clostridium sp. | reverse complement strand
GGAATGATAAGGGGACATTACAAGATTAACAGTACATGAGCTTATGGAGAAGTTAGAGAAAAATGAACTAACTTCAGAAGAGATTACAAAAGCGTATGTAGATAGAATAAATGAGAAAGAAAAAGATGTTAAAGCATTTGTTACAACTACATGTGACGAGGCTTTGGAAAAGGCAAAAGAAATAGATAGCAAGAAAAAAGCAGGAGAGAAAATGAATTCTTTTGCTGGAATTCCAATTGGAATAAAGGATAATATGTGTACAAAAGGTGTTAGGACAACCTGTAGTTCAAGAATGCTAGAAGATTTTATTGCACCATATGATGCAACAGTTGTAGAAAAATTAAATGATGAGGGCATTATCAGCCTAGGAAAATTAAATATGGATGAATTTGCAATGGGAGCTTCAACAGAGTATTCATATTTTAAGAAAACAAGCAATCCATGGAATTTGAATACCGTTCCAGGAGGCTCTTCTGGAGGAAGTGCAGCTGCAGTTGCAGCAGAGCTTGTGCCATGGGCACTTGGAAGTGATACAGGTGGATCAATTCGTCAACCAGCATCGTTTTGTGGTGTTGTTGGACTAAAGCCAACATATGGACTAGTTTCAAGATATGGTTTAGTTGCGTTTGCATCATCACTTGACCAAATAGGTCCTATTACAAAAGATGTAAGAGATGCAGCAATGCTTTTAAATATTATAGCTGGACATGATGAAAGAGATACAACATCATATGATATGCCAAAGAAAGATTACACTAAGGCATTAAAAAATGATGTTAAAGGTATGAAAATAGGAATTCCAAAAGAGTATTTTGGAGAGGGAATAAATGAAGAAGTTAAGGCAAAATTACAAGAGGCTATTGAAACATACAAGAAAATGGGAGCAGAAGTAGAGGAGTTTTCATTAGATATAGCTGAGTATGCTTTAGCAACATACTATATTATAGCTTGTGCTGAGGCAAGTTCAAACTTAGGAAGATTTGATGGAATAAGATACGGTTATAGAACAGAAAACTTTAGCAACTTAAAAGAGTTATACAGAAATTCAAGAAGTGAAGGATTTGGACCAGAGGTAAAAAGAAGAATTATACTTGGTACTTATGTACTTTCATCAGGATATTATGATGCATATTACAAAAAGGCTCAACAAGTTCGTACATTAGTAAAGAAAGAATTTGATAAAGCATTTGAAAAATATGATGTACTACTTACTCCAACATCTCCAACAGTTGCATTTGAAATAGGCACAAGGTCAAATAACCCATTAGAGATGTACTTGGCGGATATTTGTACAGTTTCAATTAATATAGGTGGACTTCCTGGAATTTCAATTCCATGTGGAGTTAATAGCGAAGGAATGCCAATAGGAATGCAATTAGTAGGAAATAAATTTGAAGAAGAGAAGATAATTAATGCAGCGTATGCGTTTGAGCAGGAGTATAAGTTCAGAGATAAATACAGACCAAGTTTTGCAAAATAATTAGCATTTGGCGTTGTTGTACTTCGATTGAAATTTAATCAACGTACACCAAGTACACCTCATAAATTTCAAGCTCGTACGCCTAGCCAAATATCTAATTCTTTTGCAAAACAGAAAAGAAGAGAATATAAACTGCATAAAAAAATAGAATGGAGGAAGGAATATGTCAAGAGATAGTTACGAAATAGTAATGGGACTAGAAGTTCACAGTGAGCTTTCTACAAAAACAAAAATATTTTGTTCATGTCCTACAGAGTTTGGTGGAGAGCCTAACACGCATACATGTCCAATATGTATGGCAATGCCAGGAACTTTGCCAGTATTAAATGAAAAAGTTGTAGAATATGCTGTGCAGGCGGGCCTTGCTACAAATTGTGAGATATCAAGAAATAGCAAGAATGATAGAAAAAACTATTTCTATCCAGATTTACCTAAGTCATATCAAATATCACAATTTGATAAACCACTTTGTGAGCATGGATATGTAGAAATTGAAGATGATGAAGGAAATCCTAAAAAAGTAAGAATTACAAGAATTCATATAGAAGAAGATGCTGGAAAATTAAATCATGATGAATTTGGTGGAGGAAGTTTAGTAGACTTAAACAGAGCAGGAGTTCCACTAATTGAGATAGTATCAGAGCCTGATTTAAGGTCAGCAGGAGAAGTTGATAGATATTTGAAAAAATTAAAATCAATACTTGAATATATAGAAGTATCAGATTGTAAAATGCAAGAAGGCTCATTTAGAGCAGATGTTAACGTTTCTGTAAGGAAAAAAGGTGCAAGCGAATATGGAACAAGAACAGAAATGAAAAATATGAACTCGTTTAGAGCAATTACAAGAGCAATTGAATATGAGTCAGATAGACAAATTGATGTACTAGAAGATGGTGGAAAAATAGAGCAAGAGACTTTAAGATGGGATGATGTATCAGGAAAGACATTTTCAATGAGAGATAAAGAAGATGCACAAGACTATAGATATTTCCCAGAGCCAGATTTAGTTGCAATACGTTTATCAGATGAATATATAAACAACATCAAAGACAATTTGCCAGAGATGCCAGAGAGCAGAAGAGCAAGATATATAGAAGATTTCAAATTATCAGAAAAAGAAGCAAGACTTCTAACAGCATCAAAATATTTGTCAAATATATTTGAAGATGCAGAAAAAATATGTGGAAATGCAAAAGCAGTTGCAAATTGGCTTTTATCTGATATATCAAAAATTCTAAATGAAAAAGAACTAGAGCCAAGTGATATTCCATTTACAGCAGAGCACTTAGCAAAATTAGTTGAATTAATAGAAAAAGGAACAATCAGCTCTGCAATAGGAAAGAAAGTAGTAACAGAATTATTTGAAAATCCAAAAGACCCAGAAAAAATAATCAAAGAAAAAGGATGGATACAAATATCTGATGAAGGAGCTATAAAAGAGGTAGTAGAAAAAGTAATAGCAGCAAACCCTCAATCTGTAGCAGACTTCAAAGCTGGAAAAGACAAAGCAATTGGATTTTTAGTAGGACAAGCAATGAAAGAGACAAAAGGAAAAGCAAATCCACAAATGCTTAATAAAATGTTTTTAGAAGAATTGAAAAAATAAGATAATGTCGTTTTAGGGACAGGCCTTAAAACGACATTTCTTTTCGTTTTGGGGACAGGTCTTGAAACGAAAAAATTTTCGTTTTAGGGACAGATCTCCCAGCGAAAAAACTAGCTGTGATTTGTAATGTATTATAAAATTTCAAAAAAAATCGCTAAAAGCGCATCTTCGCAAAATGCCTACAAATCAAGTAAAATAGCTACTTTTGTCGAATTTTGTCGCAATGTTTTTCTTGCAATATTTGGTAAAGTGTGGTTTAATATATGTGGATTGCATTTTATGCTATTTAATTCTAAAAAATTAATAATCTGTTTTATTTACAATCATATTATTTAAATTAAAAAATCTATATTCACCCCTATTGATATAAAGATAAAATTAAATAATATAATCTTATGCCTATTTGTAATATGAAAGGAGGATTTTCTGTAAATAGCATTTTATGCAATTCGAATATTCATAAAGGCCCCTTTTTTAACTTGAATTACACCCCATAGTGTTATAAGAATACATTATGGGGTGTAAATTTTGCTCTGACATATATGCTCAAAAACAAAATAAAAAGCATGTAGAATTAATTTCAGTTGTAATATGGAAAAACTATCTTTCTACGTCTTTCTTTATCGTATCAATTGCTACAGCACAGATTATAAAAAATGCTATATAAAATAAGCTTGATTTAAATAATGAAATGCCTATGTAAAAAATATCTGGGTTATGTACAGTGTGATATATGCTAAGTATAAAAGCCGCCAAGAGAGCTAAGATTAAGCAAAATTTCAACCCATTATACAGAACTTTAAGTATAGAGTTATCTACATTTTTTAATTTTAATAATATTTTCTTCATTTGTAAACCTCCTAATATATTGCTTTTCTAATTTCTTAAATAATTATGCATAGATTTCTGTAAACTATATATGTTCTTATACTTTTAATAATTTTGCGGGTTACTCTACAATATCACATTATTTTGAGAGTATATATAAACCATATAAAATTCAAACAAAACAATAACATTACTTTTATATTAACATAATGTATAAAATAAATCAAAGGAAATCTTAACCATATAAAAAATTTTTTATTAAGAAATGATAAAATCATAGTATCATAGTAATAAATATATGAAAGTAAAAATCAAGACCTGTCCCCATTTTCCACTTTTGTGGAATTTGAGACCTGTCCCCATTTTCCACAAACGAAAAAAAGTTCGTTTTGACCTGTCCCCAAAACGAACCAATAAAAAACTGTGCACAATTTTTTATCTTTACTATGCATTTGCTGCATTTAATTTTTTAGCTAAGTTAGATTTTTTTCTAGCAGCTGTATTTTTTACAATAACACCTTTGCTGCAAGCTTGGTCTATTTTCTTTGTAGCAACAGACATTAACTTTGTAGCTTCTTCAACATTGTTGCTTGCTAAAGCTTCTTCAAATCTTTTTATAGCTGTTTTATATTCAGATTTAATCATGTTATTTCTTAAAGTTTTCTTTTCAATAACACTAACTCTCTTTATAGCTGATTTTATATTTGGCATGTTTTGCACCTCCCTTTAAGCTAAGTAAAATATAACGTATATTATTTTACCATGAAATAAGCTTTTTTGCAAGCATTTTATAAAATTTCTTTAAATCTCTTGAAAAATTAATAAATACAATATATAATATGGATACACTAAACAATAGAACAAAATTTGGAAGGAGAGAATGTTATGAATATAAAAATAACAAGTAAAGAATTAGAAGCTACAGAAGCAATTAAAGATTATATTGAGAAAAAAGCTGAGAGATTAGTAAAATATTTTGGAGATGAAATTGATGTTTATGCAACAATAAAAACAGAAGGAAGTGACAAAGTTGCAGAAATAAACATTAAAGCAGATACAGAAGACTTTAGAGCAGTTACAGCTCATAGAGATTTGTATGCAGCAATAGATAAGGATGTAGACATATTAGAAGGACAAATTAGAAAAATGAAAACAAAAAGAGACAAGCAAAATATGACTGAATCTATAAGAATGAAAGAAGAAATTAGAGAAGAAGAAACAGAAGTAACTGATGAAATAGTAAAAGTTTTATACTATGATATAAAACCTATGACACCAGAAGATGCTAAATTAAAACTTCAAGAACAACCACAAAATAAATTTTTAGCATTTATAGATATCGATACAGGAAAAACAAATGTAATTTATAGATTGAAAGACAACAAAAACTTTGGCTTAGTTGAGCCAGAGGGATAGAACAAAGGACGACCGGGTTCACTTTGTTCGTACTAAATGGAGTTACTGACTGCAGTGAGGAAATCTCAAAGGTGAAAGCGGTGACAAATAAAAGCAACCTTTTTAAAAATGAATCTAAAAAGGTTGCTTCTTTACGTGTTTTGAGCAAATATATAAGTATTAAAAACACTAATATTTATTGCTAAGTCCTACGCAAAAACTATCTCATTTGGCTTTCAGCTTGTTGTATTAACTTTCTAACCATTTGTCCACCGATTTTACCAGCGTCTTTAGCTGATATATCTCCATTATAACCTTGTTTTAAGTTAACACCAACTTCTGAAGCTACCTCATATTTGAATTTGTCAAGAGCTTCTCTAGCTTCTGGAACAACTTTAGTATTGCTGTTTGAATATGCCATTATCATTCACCTCCTAGAATGTGATAATTTGTTTATCTATTTTTGAAAAAGTAGTAAGTACCTTTTCATTACATAGAATGTGCAATTATTAAAAAAATAAACTGGAAATTTTTGAGAAAAACTTGTTTTTATAAAATTAAATGGTATAATGTAGGAATGACATTACTGTTTAAGTAAAGTTTAGGCAATATGTATGTTGTAAATATTTGTTTTCGGCCCCCAACTGCGTAACAGTCTGTAGGACAAATTACATTGGTTAGAGGCTATTTCTACCTTTAATAAAAAGTAAGTTTAGTAATTTCTATACAGACTGTAACTTGTCGGTCCCCACCTTAAGCGCTCAAACAAAATTTAAAACATACATATTACCTAAACATAAAATTAAAAGTTGATAGTAAATTTTTTTTAAAATTAATTATTAGAAAGGTATAGGTATGTACAAATTAGTAGCAATAGATTTAGATGGAACATTATTAAATTCATATGGTCAAGTTTCTGAGAGTAATAAAGAAAGTATAAAAGTAGCACAAGACAATGGTGTAGAAATAGTATTAGCATCAGGAAGGTCCACAAACTCTGTAAAAAATATTGCAAATGAAATTGGAGATTGCAAATATATAATTTGTGGAAATGGCTCATTAATATATGATTTGCAGAAGGAAGAAATAATATACGATAAATTTATAGAAAAATCAAAAGCACTGCAAATAATAAAAATTTGTGAGCAAAATAGTATATATTATAATGTATATACAGAAAATATGGTAATAGCAAAAACATTAAGCAATAATGTACTTTTCTATCATCAAGAAAATGCAAATAAACCAGAAAATAAAAAAACAAAAATAAATTTGGTTGATAATATATATGAATATGTAGAAAAACTTGAAAATGAAAATATTTTGAAATTTACCATAAGTGATACAAGTAGCATAATATTTAATAGTATAATAAAAAAGTTAAGAGCAATAAAGAAAATTGATGTTTTAGATGTAGCACATATGTCAAGAAAAATAATAAAATCTGGAACAGAAGAAGTATCACTTGAGTATTATTACACAGAAATAACTTGCGAAGATGTAGACAAATGGAACGCAATAGAGTGGCTTGCAGACAAGCTAAACATACAAAAAGAAGAAATAATGGCAATCGGAGACAATGTAAATGACAAATTAATGATAGAAAATGCAGGAATTGGTGTAGCAATGGGAAATAGTGCTCCATACATCAAAGAAATTGCAGATAAAGTAGTAGCAAGCAACAACGAAGATGGAGTTGCAGAAGCTTTGTCACAAAGGGGACAGGCCATTTTGTGACACTTTGCTTGTGGAAAATGGGGACAGGTCTATATAAATTAGTTACTCTTACTGAAAATATATAAATATTTTAACATCACAAGTAAAATATGAATATAAATTATAAAAATGCACAAACTATTTAAGAAACTTATATTATATAAGTAATTAAATGGTTTGTGCTTTTGTGTTATAGGTCATGACTATAACAGTTTGTAAACTTGTCGAACTCTACCTTAAGCACTCCAATAAAAAGAAAAAAATATATACTTATTCTCTAAATGAATACTAATGTTTTGCTTTTACAAGTTTTTAATAAAAAGCATAAAAATTTTGAAATTAAGAAAGGGCTGATATTTATGAAAAATAAAAAACAATATAATGAAATTAAACAAAATGAAATAGAAAGTGATAATGTAGGGGAAAATGCTGGAGGAATAGCTATGGATGCTGATGAGCATGTAGAAGACACTACAAAATATGGTGAATTTATCTCTTCATATTTTGCATGGCTTGCACCAGAAAGGCAAAAGAAAAGAGCAAAGGAAATAGATGATATGACGAAGTGAGGTTATATTGGAGTAATACCAAAGTCTGAAAGATGCGTTGACATAATCAGCAATCAGTGATATAATGACTATAGTGCTTGGATAACAAGCCATAAGCACAAAGGTAGGGATTTCATACGCTTTAGATAAAAAATAAGAATTGGAGATGATAAGTTAATTTTTAATAAAATGCCTTTTATAAGGCAAAACGATCTGTTTCTGATTACTGTTTCCGAATCTACTAAAAGCGTATAAAACCTACCACCCCTCGGTTGCTACCGAGGGGATTCTTTTGCTATGAAAGAGTTAAGGAGTATGTGGTGGCAAGAAAAAATGTACATTATATAAAAATTAAAAAAACTATGTCAATAGTTTTTGAAAATGTCCTAAAATTTTTTAAACATTAACGGGAAAAT
>CAMOBD010000070.1 GCA_946578345.1 uncultured Clostridium sp. | reverse complement strand
TGCTTTCCTACAGAAGACTTCGGGGGAATCCTTCTATTGTGGAACGGCTGCGAAATGCTAACAGGCTTACTTACACCTACATCAGGCAAAGTAATAGTAAATGGCATAGTTCCAAATGAGAAAAGAATTGAGAACAATAAAAATATAGGTGCAGTGTTTGGACAAAAAACACAGCTATGGTGGGATTTACCTGTAATTGAATCTCTAAGATTAATTAAGCAAATGTATAAGTTGCCTGATGGTGAATATAGAAAAAATTTAAAGAAATTTACAGAAATTCTAGAATTAGATGAGTTATTGGATAAGCAAGTAAAAAATTTGAGCCTAGGGCAAAAAATGAGATGTGAAATTGCAGCTACTTTTATCCACAATCCCAAAATTGTATATTTAGATGAGCCAACTATTGGGCTAGACGTGTTTGTTAAAGAGAATATAAGAAAATTTATAAAAGATATTAACAAAGAGAAAAATACAACAGTTATTTTAACAACGCATGATTTAAAAGATATAGAAGATGTTTGTAATAGGATAATTTTGTTGGACAAAGGAACAATAATATACGATGGAGAAAAACAAAAGTTTAAAGATACCTATGGAAAATATATTTTTGCAGAATTGGTTGTTAATAATAAAAATATTTCACTTAGTGAAAATATGAAAACAAGTAGTTTCGAAATAATAGAAGAAACAGATACGAATATAAAGATTAGATTTAATCATGAAAAAACTACAATAATGCAGATTATGAATGAAATATCAAAATATTGCATGGTTGAGGATATACATATGAGAGAATCAGAACTAGAAGACATACTAAAAGAAATATATAAAGGAGCACACAAATGTTAAAAACGATGATGGCACTAGCTAAGATGCAGCTGAGCCAATACAACATATATAAATCAAACTTTTATTTATTTAGTTTAAATAGACTAATAGAAGTAGTAGTATATATTTTTGTGTGGCAGGCAATATATACTCAAACAGGAGATGCAGGTGGATTTACACTACCACAAATGATTACATATTATATTCTTGTTGTATCTATAACTCCAATTGCATTATGGGGAATAAATGAAGATATGGCACATTCTATACGAAATGGTAGAATAAATAAAGAATTGTTAAATCCAATATCGTATTTTAAATACTATTTTGGAGTAAATTTGGGAGAGATAGCTTTTGCAGTGATAGTTGGAACAGCAGTTTTTATCGTTTGTGCAATATTTTGGGGCGTAACTTTGCCAGCAAGTTTTCTAAACTTCGCATTATTCCTGCTTGTTATTTTGTTAGGAATACCAATAACTTTTTTCTTACAAATGATTGCAGGAACTGTTGGATTTTACTCAGGCTCAATCTGGGGAATGCAAATACTTAGACAAGCTGTCATATCAATATTTGCTGGAATAATAGCACCAATAACTATGTTCCCACAATGGTTCCAAAACATTAGCAATTTTTTGCCATTCAAAGAGTTAATATATACTCCAATAAATATTTGGCTTGGAGAATTTGATATGAATACAATATATTTTGTAATAATAAAACAATTAATATGGATTGTAATTTTATATATTATTTCTAAAAAATTCTTTGAACATGCAGTTAAGAAAATAACAATTAGTGGAGGGTAGAATGCATATGAGTAATATTAAATTGTATTTTTCTTTTTTAAAAGCCTCCTTAAAAGAGATGCTTGTATATAGACTAGATTGTATTGTTGGAATGCTTTCACAAATGGTAACACAAGCAGTTGAGATTATATTTATATGGATTGTTTTTCAAAACACAGAAAATTTAGCAGGGTGGAACTTTAGTCAAATAATGCTATTATATGGTATTACTTTATTATCAGTAGGAATTGCTGACTTTTGCTTTGACGCATTATATGACATAGGACCTAAGTATATTAGAGAAGGCGATTTTGACAAAATCATGTTAAGACCAGTGCATCCACTAATTTCTATAATAGGTGCTTCAAGAGAGTTTACATCACTGGGATATTTTCTACTAGGACTTGCAATTACAATAATTATGCTAATAAAACTTGCTATACCAATCACAGTATTATTTGTTTTGAAAATAGTATTTTTTAGCATAGTAGGAGCATTAATAATAGGCGCAATTAATACAATTTTTAGCATTTCATCTTTTTGGACATATAGGTCAAATGAAGTTATATGGTCAACATATAGAGTGTACACTTTTGCACAATACCCAATTGATATATATAATGGATTTATAAAATTTTTGATAACTGTAATTTTGCCATTTGCTTTTGTTGCATATTTCCCAACAATGAGCTACTTAGGATTTGATAAATATATGATATATTTATCTCCGGTAGTTGCAATTATTCTGTGGATTATTGCTATAAAGGTATGGAATATGGCATTAAATAAGTATAGAAGTACAGGAAGTTAGGAAATATGCAAGAGAAACTGTAATATATGTCTAGATGCAAAATTATAAAAAATGTGCTATAATATATTTATACATTATATATAGAAAGGTTTGAGTTAAATGTTTGGAACAATTTGTGATTGGGTACTTTATCGGAAAAATATGTTAATGCCAATAATCAATGTTAAGGGTAGTTGTAACATACTAGGGACTGAAAGCATTCTATTAAAAGTAGCCTGCGAAATAATGAAAGTAGCAGGAGAATATCAAGCAAGGGCATACCCTGAGAAAGAGGAAAAGATTGAGAGTACAGAAAAGGTAGTTGTTTCCTTTGGTTTGATTTTTCCGAATGAAGAAGAACTAGAAAAATTCAGAAAGAATTTTACATTGGAATAACGCAAACCGATTGAAAAGATGACTTCATATTGAGGTCATCTTTTTAATATAAATTTCAAATTAATAAAATAAGTGTCTTACAAAGATATTTGAAATAAAAAGAAAAATATTGTTTATTTTTTGAGCTTTTTGTGTTAAACTAATCAAAGAGAATAAAAAGAGCCATAATAGGTATAATAATACAAAGTTTTAGGAGGTTATTATGAATGTTATGAATATTTCAGAAAATATATTTTGTATTGGGACAAGTGATAATGAAACAAAATTATTTGAAAGTCAATATGTTTTAAGAAATGGAATGAGTTACAATTCTTATGTGATAAAGGATGAAAAAACAGTGGTTTTAGATACTGTTGATGAGAGTGTTACAGAAACATGGTTAGATAGTTTGGAAGAGATTTTAGGAGATAAAGAACCTGATTATCTTGTAGTATCTCACATGGAACCTGACCATGCATATAATATAGGACTAATTACTAAAAAATATCCAAACATGAAAATTGTGGGAAATACTTTTACTTTTAATATAATGTCGAACTTCTTTGATATAGACTTGACTGAAAGAAAAGTTATAGTAAAAGACGGAGACGTGCTAGATATAGGAAAGCACAAATTGCAATTCTTTATGGCTCCTATGGTGCATTGGCCAGAGGTAATGGTAACTTATGAACAAACAGAAAAAATATTATTTTCAGCAGATGCTTTTGGTAAATTTGGTTCATTAGATGTAGAAGATGAGTGGTTACCAGAGGCAAGAAGATATTATATTGGAATAGTTGGAAAATATGGAATGCAAGTACAAGCCTTACTAAACAAAGCCGCTTCTCTTGATATAAAAATGATTTGCCCTCTACATGGTCCAATACTAAAAGAAAATTTAGGTTATTATATAGATAAGTATAAGACATGGAGCAGCTATGAGCCAGAAGAAGATGGAGTATTTATAGCATGTAGCTCAATTTATGGAAATACAATGGATGCAGCAAATATATTAGCTGAATTATTAAAGCAAAATGGGGAAAAAGAGGTTGTCGTATTTGATTTAGCAAGAGACGATTGGGCAGAGGCTGTAGCAAATGCTTTTAAATATTCTAAATTAGTAGTTGCTGCATCAAGCTATAATGCAGGATTAGTGCCACCAATGGAGCATTTCTTGGGACGTTTAAAAGAGAGAAATTATCAAAAAAGAACAGTAGGAATAATCGAGAATGGGTCATGGGCACCATCTGCTGGTAAATGCATGAAAAATATTTTGGGTGAAATGAAAGATATAAATATTGTGGAGCCTATGATTACGATTAAGTCAAGAATGAAAGAAGAGAATATGGAACAAATGAAGGAGCTTGCAAAGGCTTTGATGTAAAATATTGAAAAAAGAAATTTTGAATATAATTACTTGTCCTGCGCGGACTTAAAGTATATATAACAAAATTTCTTTTTTATTTTAAATTTACAAAGCCATAATCCAAATAGATACAGAGCCGCCATTTACACTAAAGTTGCCGTTGCCATTTTCGTCAATTGCAACTTTATCTTTTATGTTTCCAGTGCAATCATAAAAGAAAGTTCCTGTAAATTTTGTTCCGACATTCATTGTTTTACTTCCACCAGGTCCATCACTTAGTAATACTGCTAAGCCAGAATTCTTGTGCTCTTCATCGCCATCTAATGTCCAGCCAATTATATTAAAGTCATCAAAATAATCTTTTAGGTTTCCATAAGCATATTTTTTTCTAATATATAATGATAAATTCAAAAATTCTGATTTACTAGAAATATTATCATGTGGAATACCATAGTAATCTCCATAGAAGATGCAAGGAGTACCTTGATTTCTAAGTAATACAATAGAGTAGGCCAGAGGCTTAAACCAATCTGGTATCCATGATTGTAAAGACTGCCCTGGTTGTGTATCATGATTATCTACAAATGTTATTGCTTTATCTGGAGCAGATTGTACAAGTGTGCCATTTAATATATTTCTCATATCATAATTTCCATTACTATTTGCAGCGTCAAAAAAATTGTAGTGTAATGGAACATCGAATAAGTTCATCTCAGAATTCACTTCAGTTAGATAATTATTTAGAACGTTAACATCTCTTGACCAATATTCACCTACTGCAAACAAATCTCTTTTCGCATATTCTCGTAACTCTTCTAGCCAACGTTTATAGAAATCTGCACGAATATGTTTAACTGCATCCAAGCGAAATCCATCTACTTTAGTAAAGTCCAAATACCATTTTCCCCAATTAGTAAGTTCATCAACAACATCTAGGTTGTTCAAGTCAATATCAGCGCCCATTAAATAATCATAATTTCCATTTTCGGTATCTACTTGTTTGTCCCAGTGTTTTCCATAGAATTTATATACTGACTTTTTGTCATTGGTTTCGTCCCAATCAACTCCATGAAAATGCGTCCAATCCCATTTAAATGAAGAGTATTTGTCACCTCTGCCAGGAAAAGTATATTTTGTCCATGCAGAGATTAACTTAGCTGGACTTATTGTATCATTTCTATTTGTTGGGTCTTCTTCAACAGCAATGACTTGCTCTAATTCATCTGCACCAAATTTATGGTTTAATACAGTATCTGCATACACTTTAACATTATATTTGTGCAATGCTTCAATTGCTGCTAAATACTCATCTTTTGTGCCATATTTAGTAGGAATACTTCCTTTTTGGTCAAATTCTCCTAAGTCATATAAATCATATACAGCATAGCCGACTCCATTTATTCCTTCAGATGACTTATATGCAGGAGGAAGCCATAAAGCGGTTATCCCTAGTTCTCCTAATTTTTGTGTTTCTTGTGCTACTTTTTTCCATAAACTAGCGTCATTTGGCAAATACCATTCAAAGTATTGCATTATTGTTTCGTTATTCATTTTCTACCTCCAAGTGAGTTGATTTTGTTTTATATTTTATCAAATAAAATCTATTAATCAGAAAAATTATCAGTTTTAAACAAATTTTATTTAAATTCAACTCTTCAAGAGAGATTATAACACATTATGAAAAATGTGGTCAACGATTAATTTTGCATATTTAAGATTGGAAAAAATTTAGTCTTGTACTTTTGTTAGAATAATGATAGAATAAAACGTAGGTATACTAATATTACATAAAAGAGGTGAAAAGACGTGAAAGAAGAAGTATTAGAAAAATGTCTTCCAAAATATTTGGAAGAAGACCTAAAAAGGTTGAAGGAAGGAATAAAAAATAAAGTAAGTTATTTGGATTGCTTAATTAATGAATTACAAGGCTCAGTAAATAGTGCATTTGTAGATGGAGATATAACAGAAGAACAGTGCGATTATTTTTACAGAAAATATATTTATGGTGGATTAATTTAAATGAAAATAAAAATAAAAGAAAATAATAAAAACATACAAGAATTTAACTATCTTTATGAAGCGGTTGGCTGGGGAGCATATGATGAAAAAATAGTTAAAAGAGCTTTGGATAATACCTTTTATTCAGTTAGTGTTTATGATGAAGATAAGATAGAAATTAGTGCATAGAAATATAGGGGGCAAAATATGTTTAAATTAGTATCAGACTATAAGCCAACTGGTGACCAGCCACAGGCTATAGAAAAATTAAGTAATGGAATAAAAGAGGGCAAGAAATTCCAGACTTTACTTGGCGTTACAGGTTCTGGAAAGACTTTTACTATGGCAAATATTATACAGCAAGTTCAAAGACCAACACTGGTTTTGGCACATAATAAGACACTTGCTGGACAATTATATAGCGAATTCAAAGAGTTTTTTCCAGAGAATAACGTGGAGTATTTTGTGTCATATTATGATTATTACCAGCCGGAGGCATATATTCCATCATCAGATACATACATAGAGAAAGATTCTTCGGTTAATGATGAAATAGATAAATTGCGTCACTCTGCTACTTTAGCACTTTTTGAAACAAGAGATGTAATAATTGTAGCATCAGTTTCATGTATTTATGGTTTAGGAGATCCTGAAGATTATCAAGAAATGATGTTATCGCTAAGACCTGGAATGCAAAAAGAAAGAGATGAAGTTTTAAGAAAACTTATTACTATGCAATATACAAGAAATGAACTAGATTTTAAAAGAGGTACATTTAGAGCAAAAGGGGATATAGTAGAGATATATCCTGCAAACGAGTCAGAGTCAGCTATTAGAGTAGAATTCTGGGGAGATGAAATAGAGAAAATCTCTGAAATTAATCCAGTAACAGGAAAAACAATTGCTACAAGAAAACATATATTAATATCTCCTGCATCACACTATGTTACAACAAAAGGCAAGATGGATAGAGCAATTGTTACTATAGAAGAAGAGCTTAAAGAAAGAGTAAAATATTTCAAAGACAATAATAAATTAATTGAAGCACAAAGAATAGAGGAAAGAACAAACTTTGATATAGAAATGATGAAAGAAACAGGATTTTGCCAAGGAATAGAGAACTATTCAAGACATATTAGTGGGCGTGCTCCTGGTAGTAGACCATATACACTTTTCGATTATTTTCCAAAAGATTATTTGCTATTAATAGATGAGTCCCATGCAACTATTCCACAAGTTAGAGCTATGTATAATGGAGATAGAGCAAGAAAAGAGTCTTTGGTTAAATATGGTTTTAGATTACCATCTGCTTTTGACAATAGACCTTTAAAATTCAATGAATTTGAAGAAAGGATAAATCAAGTTATTTTTGTTAGTGCTACTCCAGCTGAATACGAAAAGGAGCATTCAAAAGAAAATGTAGTAGAGCAGATTATACGTCCTACTGGATTGCTAGACCCTAAGATAGAAGTAAAACCTGTGGAAAACCAAATAGATGATTTGATCGAGCAAATAAGAGAGAGGACAGCAAAAAATGAAAGAGTTTTAGTTACTACTTTAACCAAGAAAATGGCAGAAGATTTGACCGCATATCTTGCTGGTATTGACATTAAAGTAAGATATATGCATTCTGATATAAAAGCATTGGAGAGAATGGAAATAATTCGTTCTCTAAGACTTGGAGAATTTGATGTATTAGTCGGAATAAACCTTTTAAGGGAAGGTTTGGATATTCCAGAAGTTTCTTTAGTCGCAATACTTGATGCAGACAAAGAAGGGTTCCTTCGTTCAGAACGTTCATTAATACAAACAATTGGACGTGCTGCTAGAAATACAGATGGAAAAGTTATAATGTATGCAGATGAGTTAACGGATTCAATGGAAAAAGCAATATCTGAAACAAATAGAAGAAGAAAAATACAAGAAGAATACAATAAAGAGCATGGAATTATCCCAAAAACAATACAAAAAGCTGTTAGAGATAGCATTAGAGCAAGTATAATAGAAGAAGCGGAAACTAAATACA
>CAMOBD010000069.1 GCA_946578345.1 uncultured Clostridium sp. | reverse complement strand
ATCCTCAATTCGTATCTTTCTATCTGCCAACATAGCTAAATTATCATCATGTGTAATCATAACCACACTTTGTTCGAATTCTTTACTTGTTCTTTGAATAAGTTTCAACACATCTCCACTTGTCTTACTATCCAAATTACCCGTCGGCTCATCAGCAAGAATAATTGCTGGCTTTGTAATCAATGCACGAGCTATTGCTACTCTCTGCTGCAGCCCCCCTGAAAGCATGTTTGGCATATCTGATATCTTTTCTCTTAATCCCAGCATCGCAATAATTTCATTCATATATTCTTTGTCAACCCTTTCCCATCAAGTTCCACTGGTAATACAATATTTTCATATACATTTAATATTGGTACAAGATTATAATTTTGAAAAACGAATCCAATGTTTCTTCTTCTAAAGATAGTTAGCTCCTCCTCATTCATATCAGCTAAATTCCTGCCTCTAACCTTAACAACACCAGATGTTGGAATATCCAGCCCCCTAGCATATGCAATAATGTTGATTTTCCACTACCAGATGTCCCTACAATCGCAACAAATTCTCCCTTTTCAACTTCAAAATCAATTCCATCTACAGCTCTAACAATATTAGAATCTGTCCCATAATATTTTATTAAATTATTGGTTTCTAAAACTTTCATAATAATAATTCCTTCCTTTTTTCTATATAAGAAAAGGATATTCGATAAACTTCTCAATCGAATACCCACTTTTCTTTACTATTTTGTTGTAGATATAAATGCTCCACCGCCTATACAATCATTTAAACAGTCATGTCGCACCTGTCCGCATTCTGGTATACTATAGATATTTACTTCGAGCTCTTCCAATTCTTTTTTTTGTTCGTTATTATTCATATTATTCCTCCATATCCACTAATAAGAGCTGATAGGCATTATTACCCCAATATTTTCTACTGACACCTAACTCATATTTTCTAATCAGTCCATCGCTTCATGATTTAAAACAAATTAGCACACTACTCAGCTACTGTTAAAAATGGCGAAACAAGAAAACAATCTGTTACGCAATCCAATCTTGTCATACCGCAGTCATCAGTGTAAATATTAACTTCCTCGTCTTTCATTTCATTTTCTTGAATTTCCATAAATTTGCCTCCTTCATAATTATTTGAATAGATTAATTCTAAAGCTTTCATAATTGTTGCTCTATATTTTTTGTGTAAATGACACATTTTTTTTCCTAACTGGATTTTTCCATTTCAGTTCTCTTAATGTGCTCCATATATATAATATATTCTTCTAAATTTTCTCTGATTCCCTTCCTATAGTCATAATGAAATAAGGTATAATTTAGCATTGCTTTTAGGAAAATACACCTATAATCATATGTGTCTTCCGTTGCCGCACACTTTCCCCCACAAATATATCTATAATCACAATCTTTACATATTTTTTTATGTGAAACACAAAACATCGCTTTAATAGATTCCGTTTTTAATAATTTCTTTAAATTTTCCAAAATGCACTGTGATGTATCTGACAAAATATTTCCAATTCTAACTTGAGGGCATTCCATACATTGACACATATAGATATCTCCTTCTGGAAAAATTGCCATAACCTTTCCATATCCACCGCATGAATTACGTACTTGAATTCTATGATTAAATCCTTCACAAATCCTTTTATTTATATATCCCTTTTTTAAGATATATTTAACAATTTTCAAATTCATATCTATATGTTCCATATCTGTCAATATGGCATAATCCTCTTTTGCTCGTCCTACAGATGATACAATATTAAAGAGAACATCTGTATCATATTTAGCAGCAATATCTATAAGTTTATATAGATCTTCTTCATTCTCTTTATCATAAATGAAACTAAGTAGAATCTTAATTCCTGCCTTTTGACACAGTTGAATATGCCTAATCAGTTCTTGTTCTTTTCTAGGCGTTTCAAACATATGCTTTGTACTAAAATCAATCTCATCTATATGCCCTGATAATTGTTCTATTATTTGAGGAGTTATAGACAATCCATTACTCTGCAATGTAATTGGACAGTTTAAATTATCATGTAAACATTTTACAATTTCTATTATTTGAGCCTTTATAAGTGGTTCTCCTCCTGTAATAATTAATTTGTGTGGTTTATTTTCTTTAAAAAAAGGCACCACTTTATCCCTAATATCTTCTAATTTGAACTCTTTATCTAAAAGCATCTTGTTATTTGCATTAATCGCACAGAAATCACAATCCATATTACATTTTCTAGTAACCATTAAATATACAGTATTAATAGCTTCGTGTGCAGATTCTACTTTCTCAATAAATTCGACTTGTTGTTTCCACACTGGATATAACTTTTCTTGAACTTCTGGCATCTCTAAATTATCTGCTAATTTTTTACTGACCCCTAAACATACTTTACCAATTGGATCAACCAACGCCACCTTATTTCCTTCTTCAATTTTGATAAACTGGTTCATTTTATTTTGCATTACAATGGTATCTCCTTTCATACTCTACTTTTAATTTTTCAAGCTGCTTTTCACTTAAATTCTGTTCTATCAAACTATACATCCATTTTGTCATATAGCAGTTTACTTTTATAGGCTGATGAACATTTCCATGAACTTCAAAATTAGCTGCTTGACAGCCTCTTGTTTTACAATGATCTATGTATTCACATTCTTGGCACCAATCTACTATTTCATCCTGTCTATAAGCAATTTCCCTTATTCTTGGCACGTCTAATCCAATGTCTACATTTCCAATTTCAAATTCTGGCTTTTCTACGCAAGTATACAAACCTCCATCAGTCGTTACATAACTCGTAGCTAGTCCGGCCTTACATGCATAGAACGGACATGGAAGCAAATACGATTTTACATACTGCTCCCAAAAATTCCAAAATATTACTTTCCCAGTTTTTT
Organism: uncultured Clostridium sp.; assembly: GCA_946578345.1. Lineage (GTDB taxonomy): Bacteria > Bacillota > Clostridia > TANB77 > CAG-508 > CALXVA01. The sequence continues at coordinate 5,717 of CAMOBD010000069.1, read as the reverse complement.
GGATATGCGATTTATAAATCTGAAATACTTCTTCCAATTGTTTTTTTAATCCCATAAGTTGCTCATCACTCCATAAGCAATAATAGTCTATTCCAGACTCTAATTTTTCAAATCCCAAATCTAATAAAAACTTAAAATTCTCTGCATAATTTTCATAATTATTAGTTGTCACTACACTTGCCACTGAAATCTGATTTCCACTTTCTTTCTCCAATTGCTTCAATAAAGAAAAATTACTCATGATTTTATTAAAGCTTCCATTCCCAGCATAATCTTTTCTGTTTAAATCATGTGTTTTTTGCATTCCATCTAAACTAAGTTTAACTTCAAACTTATTTTTCACAAAAAAATCTACGATTTCAGCAGTCACCAATGTCCCATTGATCGTAGTACTAAATTGATACTTCAAATTATTGCGATGACATAGCAATTTCGTATATTCCACAGTTTCCCGAATTATGTCATATGCCATAAGGGGTTCTCCGCCGATAAAATACACCGTCAAAATTTTATCATATTGCTTAGCTGCTTCATGTGCAGCAATATCTATTGCCTTTTTAGCCGTTTCTATACTCATAAAAGTATTCTTTTTTTTGCCTAGATAACAGTAACTGCAATTTAAGTTGCACTTATTAATCACTTCTAATGATAATATATACATTTATTTGACCTCACTAAATAAAAAATTGATTTAAAATTCCTTTCGTTTTTTTCTGTAAGGAAATCCTTTCAAACAAGTTAAATAACGGATAGCGAAGGACTATTTCTTGCTCCGGATGATTTTTTACATACTTCTGAATTACAGATTTATATTTACATATCTCTGTATAATTATCATGATCAATAAAAAGTACTTTAAACTTTTCATTAATATCATGCAAATGTATAACTCTTTCCATACCTTCTTCAAAACACATCAAAAAAACAGTATCTGTAACTTCTCTCATAAATCTCTGCTCTAATGGATCTGCAATTCTATTTGTTAAAAAACAACACTTTTTTTCTTTAAGCATTTTGTACGGATAATACTGATTAAAAATACTAGAAGAAAAATCTAATAACACTTTTCTATAGTTATCTTTATAATTACTTAAAAATCCTGATACTACAGCACATGCAAAGCTATTACCCTGATAGAGCTTGGGTATTCCTAAATGATATAATGAAAAGTATTTAGAGGAAAAAGTAATAGCATTGGTAACTTCACTATATTTTAATATATAAAGCGGCTCAGCCATATCCAGGCACTTTGTTCCCAATACAAAAGAAAAAGATGCCGGATATGTATATTCCACCTCTCGATTTGAGAATGCTGAAACTAAAAAAATGCCATGTTCTACTGCTTTATAGCATATTTTCTCTAATCCAACATGATACTTATATTCATCTCCTAAACTCAAATTAATAATATCTACCTGCTGCTGAATGAGATAAGCGATACCTTCTATCATATCTTTTACAGAACATTTTCTATTTTTCCCTATAATTGGTACTAAAACAATTTCTGCATCAGGATTTTCTTTTAATATAAAAGAACAAACATACTCCCCATGTGAAAATCCCAAAGAATCAACACTATATTCCTGTCCCTTCCACGAACCTTCAGCTTTTAAAATCCTTTTTCCTTTGAAAAAGGGGTGAGAAAAGGCACCGTTCGAATCTAAAACCCCTATTCGCACCATCGTTCCTCCTCCCCTTTACTAATTTTCTCTAAGTCAATAACCTCGTCTGCCTCTCTTAATTCATCTATATTATGTGTAGAAAAGATAATAATTTTATTTTCTGACAGATCGTGCAATAGACTATAAAAATGAGTCCGGCGCTCTTTATCTATATTTGCTGTTGCTTCATCAAAGATAAGTACTTGTGCTTTTTTCAATATATTCCTCATAATATCCAATCTTCGTAGCTGACCCTCCGAAAAATTAGCCGGTTCTAATACGATTTCTGTATCCCATTCCTCTTTAAGTGAATGTATTTCTTCATACAAGTCTAAGCATTTAGCCATTACATCCATTTCCTCATTTGTTATCTTATGTAAAAGATTCATATTTCTTCGGATAGAATCATTAAAAAACTGTGACCTTTGCAAAACATAGCCTATACTTTTCCAATATGTGTTAATATCTATTTCCTGCAAATCTACATAATTAATTAACACTTTTCCATCTGTCGGTTGATACATCCCTGTTATAAGATTAAAAAGTGTACTTTTACCTTGACCACTTCTTCCATGTAGTCCATATATATTACCTTTCTTAAATTCCAAATTCACTTTTTCCAGAACCTTTTTTTTGTTTCCTGAATACGAAAAATCAACATTTTTCAAGGTAATCTGATCAATATATTCTATTGTTTTGCCTTTATTTTGTTCCTGATTAGGATACTCTAACAACTCATTAATATCTTTCAAAGAAACAATTGCTGTATGATATTCATTAGCAAATTGTGCAATTCCAATTATCGGATTCATAATAATTGTTTGGTAATTCATTAGTGCCATAATTGTACCTATTGTCATAGTTCCTTTAAACACTTCTTGAGCTCCAACTACCCAAATAATTGCCGTACCTAAAAACTGAATTACAAGTATTGTGGCTGTATTTGCTATATATAATAAATTTTGTTTGTTCGTCGCAACCTTATACTTTTCATTTTTTTCGAAATACCTATCATGTACATATTGCCCACATTGAAAAATTCTCGTAATGAACCAACTGTCATATGTGTTTGTTAAAATATTTATTGTACTATTATAACCTTCCAAAACTTTTTCACTGGTTTCCTGAATCCAATTGCCCATTAATCTACTAAAAAAAGGAACACTTATTAAAAGAAGAATATTTGATACTGCTATCCCTTTATGAATTGAAAACATATATGGCGGGACAACAAGTAAAATGACAATATTGGAAATCAAAGTAATGATACTAGTTATTCCACACTGTTTAATCTGAGCCACATCTTTATCAACTTTAAGCAGAATATCACTTAACTTTATTTTGTGAAAAAAACTTACCTTTACAGTCGATAACTTATCCTGTATTCTCTGCCTTATATCTGCTGCTATTTCTTCTGAAATTACCGCTACAATAAATCGTTGTACATAGCTCAGAAGATAATTGATCAATAAAGCCCCCAAAAAAACTGCTAATAATAACATAAAAGAGGATAAATCCGTGTTTTTAGGATTTCCTAGGCTGTCTATAACATCTGCCTGCAATTCTGGACGAACCAAAGATATTCCTGCGGTAAATATAATAATTATTATTGTAGAACTGTATAGCAGTACCAGTTTTCTCTTAAAAGCATATGTTTTTAAAAAATTAACATATATCCTCTCTCTTTTTTTAGTTTTCATCTTCTATCCTCTCAACAATAGTTTGACCATAATCACTTAATTTCAATTTTTCCTGATTAATATAGTTTACATATAATCCCATTTTATCCTTCAATACACTAATCGGTTGTTTTAAGTAGTATTCTATAATTTGTACCATAGCCTCATAAAAAGTATGTTCAAATATACACTCGGCATCAGATGGCACATTAATTTTACCCGTATTCACAAAGTTCATATAACCACATTTCATTCCATGACAAAAATCCCGAATTTTGCAATCTCTACATTTTGGATCCGTTTTATCGAAGTTTGATAATGCTATAATCTTAGCTTTCCGAATATCTACTCCTTCCCAGATATTTCCTATCTTATATTTTTCATCATTTGTAAGAAATCCACATGGATAAATCTGTCCATTTGGAAAAATTTTAAAATTACTAATACCGGCATCACACATACAAAAGTGGTTTCCAAAATTGCAAAGCATGTTAAACATTTTCCCATCAAACTGATCAACCATAAATGTTCTTCCTGCTTCTGCTTCTTCCAAATAGTATTGAGTAATTAACTTCACTTGCTTTTTAAATTCATCTTCCAACTTCTTGCTTATTTTTAAATACACATCCATAATCATACAAATATTATCAAGACCGTGTTCATGTAAGAAAGATATATTTTCAGCCATATATGGAATGGTATTTTCTGTTACTGTCATTCGCACAGAAGAATTCAAGCCACTGTTATTGACTTTCATAATGTTCTCTAATATTTTTTCATAACAGGAGCAGCCATCTTTAGCAACTCTATTCAAATCATGTGTTACTTTATTTCCATCAAAACTGAGTCGAATTGTAAAATTATTCTCTTTCATAAACTCAATAAATTCATCATCCATCAGAGAACAATTCGTCGTTATATAATATTTTACTTCTCTATCTGCATAATAGGTCTTTATATGCTTCACTGCTTCATATATTAGGTCCTTTTTTAATAGAGGTTCTCCTCCAAGAAAATCAAGCAGCACCTTACCTTTTTCTCCATAGTTCATAATAAATTCCAAGGTTTCTACAAGAGTTTTTTCATTCAGTTGATAATGATTACGATAATCTTCATAACAATATTTACATTTAAAATTACAATCTGTTGTCATATACAAAGTAAAATTAGGCATTTTTAGTTTCCCTTTCATTTATTTTTAAATATAATATATTGTAAATAAGACTTTTAATTCTGTCATATTTTTTGTATAGTTTAAATATTTTTTTGTCTAAATAAAATAAAAATAAAAAAGACTCCGATACTAAAAGTATCAAAGCCTTTTATTTAACTAAATCTAATAAATTCCAACTTCTTTTCCAAATTTATACATATACTGTGTTACGGTCTGAATTGCATATTGCACAGATTGTCTTGCCGCACTGTCATAAGTACTCTCGTCTTGTGCCGCCGAAGACAAACCTTTGGCATGTTTTGCTGCAGCGTACATTAGATCTCCAGTTGCCGTATTTACTGCTGTTTCGTATACACTAGAATCAAATGTATTTCCGACTATCACATAAGATTTACGATTCTTATCCACATATTTTTCAAATGCGGAATGATTACTATTTATTGCTGTTAAATTTGATGCGTGATGTGGTTCATTCAAATCGGAAACATAATGTGTGCCTTTTCCTAAATTTGACATAGCCAATTGTTCATCCCCTGAACGATATGCATCTACTGCTTTTTGGAAATATGATTCTGCCCTTGTCCTAGCCGTTGGGGATTTTTGCCCAAGCCAATTTTTTCCGCTATCTGGATCATAGAAGTGCCCTGCAAATGTTCCTGCATCTGTTTCATTTCCTAATTTGTCCGGCCAATCTGTAGCTTCTAAAAGAATAGCTGAATTTAATTCTCCATTAAAAGTACTATTTCCCTGGTCATTGCTCAATATCATCAACGCATTAGATACTATATATTGATGCGTATGATCAATCCCACCTGATGAAAATCTTGCATCTGGATTCTCACCATGCACAATCGGAACTCCTTCTCCATAAATATCGTCCGATCCATTAGCAATGTTCTGAACTTTTATTGGTACTGTTGGTTGCTCTGCAGCCATAACTGGCGTTCCTCCCAATAAGGTTCCTACAGTTAACATAGCAACTAGAACTTTTAATTTTTTTTGCATAATAATGCCCCCTTTCTTTAAAAGATATCCTATACTTTTTCCTGAAAAAAGAAATAAATATTGATTACATTAACTTTTTTTTGTCCTCTTTGGATATATAAAAGTGGTATCTACAGTTTCCTATAAATACCACTTTTATATTTCTAAAGGTATAATTATCGAAATGCAAAAAGTATCATCTGCAACATTGAAAGAAAA
>CAMOBD010000068.1 GCA_946578345.1 uncultured Clostridium sp. | reverse complement strand
AACAAAAAGGTAGAAATCAAGATATAAATGTAAAAGATATGAGTAATTACAAAAAGTTCAAAAAGCAACTAGAAAAAAATCAGAAAAAACTTGGTAAAGCCAATAAGCAAACTGAAAAATTAGACAATAGTAGTAAAGATATAAATGCAATATTAGATAAACTAAAACCTTCTAAACTTAATAAGAATAATAATGTTATTTCAAACGAGGAGGTTAAAAAAATCAAAAATTTTACAAATGATGTAAAAGATATTACTAAAACAGTTAGAAGTGTAAATGACTTAAATATGGCTATTAAAGATTTTGAACATAGTTCTTTTGAAATAGCACAAGAAAATTCTTTACTAAAATATCAATTAGAGTTAAAAACTGATGAAATTGATGGATTGAAAAAAGATTTGTCTTCAAAGGAAAAGATTATTAGCAAATTACAAGCTGAAAAAGAAAAAATAAAACAAGAATTACAGAAATTTAAAGACTTCTGGTATAGAATTATGGGACATTTTCATAAAAAAGTTTGCTATGATAAAGATGAAAATTATAAAATAGTAAGTGATGACTTATACAAAAATGGTATATTTACTGATGATGAAAATGAGATTGCTACCAATATTGCAAGAAAGGTAAAGCTAAAAGAAAATATAGAACAAGCGAAAAATAAAAAGGAAAATAATTTTGAATTAAAGTAAGGAGTTAAATGTTATGAACGAAAACAAAGTTGAAGATGTAATAAATATAATCAAGGATATGGACACAAAAGATAAATTAAGATTAGGAATTTGCTTAACTACAAGTGATTGGGCTAATATTTTATATAATAAAACAGAAATATATGAAAAATTCGATACTATGCTAAAAAAAGAAGATGAAGAATATAGAACTACTTTAGTAAATTTTACAAAATATAAGATTGTAATGTTTACAATGGCTAAAATAATGGAGATGGAAAGAACTGAAATAAATAAAATTACATTATATTTATTTAATTGCTTAAATTCTGAATTTAGCAAAAATTTTATATTCTAATATTGAAAATCTAAGAACTCGGTTCAAGCTTGAAAATTATGTAAAATTGTTGTATAATATAATTATGTAAGACTTATTTTATTAGTCAGCTAGTCATATTTAAGAAGAAAAAATCTAGGAGGCTTTATTATGGAAACTAAGATTACATTTGGGGAAACAGTCAATGGTTGTCTTATTTTTCGGTTAAATGATCACTTTGATTTTAAAGTAAGATCAAATGATAATGGTGTGATAGATATTAAATTTCTTGATCACTACAGAATCGAATGTCTTGCTTGTCAAATTGTAGATTGGTTTAAGCAAGATTCAAATAATGGTTTGAAAGCTATCATTTTTGAGTCTGAAGGAGTTTGCATTCATGTAACAGAAAAAAGTGCAGATTGTGACAGAATTGTTAAACGCTGGTATCGTAAAATGAAAGAACAGCAAGAAAGGGAGCAAAAACAACGTGAAGAACATTTAAAATCTCCTAAGTATCTGAAAGCAAAATACCGACTTCAAATTGTAAGAAGACGAGTAAGTTGTTATGTACAAAATGAAGATTTTGAGTTTAAGGACGAAAATGCTCGCCAGCAATGGTTAAAGTATCTTGATTTAATATCTGATGAACCTTATAGTCTTTCTACAGCTAATTATGCTGTCTGTTGGGCAAAGTTAATGCAATATATAATGCACAAATATAAAGGAGTTACAGTTAAGCAAATTGCTAAAGCAACATCTAAGGCTGCCAATATGGAAGAATCAACGGATAAATTTATTTATCTTATGTCCATTGCACTGTTGAATAGTGTCTGGAAATACGGAAGTGAACTTGTACAATGGTATAATAAAGAATGTGATTACAAAGGAAGTGGTATTTCCGAGTCTTTTGTGCTGGCTATTTAATGTAGTTAAATTCTACAGTAAAAGTAAATATTTTAAATATTTCTTTCCCTCACAAGAGGGTTCTTTTTTATTTGAGAATTTTTTTATGAATTTATTGCAATTTATCAAAAATATGATATACTTTAATAAATTGATTGATATTTGTATCAATCGTTAAGAGAGTCAAAAAGTTGTAGATAACTACGACAACTGCTCCATAATGCGTTTTGGCCGAACTGATTGAAATATTTATATAAGCATTAGTTGCCAGTTTTCTTTAAAAAAAAGCAAAGGTTACGTGCAATTGCACGTAACCTTTGAGCGATTAAAAGGCATACAACGTTCCGTTTAAATTGTTTAGGAGATAATAAAAATGTAATTTTCTTCAATAAATCTCAAGAAAAATCTACCACAAGCAAAAAAATATGATATAATATGTAGCATAAACAATTGAGAGGAGGGAGTCCGAGAAATATATAACTCGGCAAGATATGTTAAAAGAAAAATTATTAGAAGATTTGAAAAATTGTATGAAAGAGAAGAATATAGTAAGAAAAAATGTTATTCAAATGGTAAGAGCAGCAATTTTGCAAGTAGAAAAAGATAAACAAGTTACTTTAGATGATAACCAAATAATAGATATTATTGCAAAGGAGTCAAAAAAGAGAAAAGATTCATTAGCAGATTATGAAAAAAGTGGAAGACAAGACTTAATAAATTAAATAAAGGAAGAAATTGAAATTTTAGCAGAATATCTTCCAAAACAATTATCTATGGAAGAAGTAGAGGCAATAGTTAAGGAAGTAATAGAAGCAGAAGGTGCTACTTCTATGAAAGATATGGGAAAAGTAATGAAGGCTGCAAAAGAAAAAATAGGTGCTGCATCTGACGGAAGGACAATAAATGAAGCGGTTAAAAAGATGCTTGGTTAAAAATTCGTTTTGGGGACAGGTCTCAAAACGAAAAAAAGTTCGTTCACAGACCTGTCCCTAGAACGAAAAAAGTTCATACAAAGTTCATTTTTGAATTATATAATTTGAAATATTATAAATAATGCATTGACAAAATAAAGTATTTATAATAAAACTATATAAAAGAAAAGGGAGTAGCTTGAAAACTACTAATCAACATCACAGCAAATAATGCATGGTTAGTAACCTGGTAAAGGTAAGCAAGACTTTTTTAAATATATTTTTGAAATTTTGAGCATACATAATTTTGAAAAATAAAATGTCACAAAATAAAAAATATATTTAATAAAAAGGTCTTTTTTTCTTTTGGTTTTAATTGTATAATTATTAAAAAATTGTAAAAAATGTTACAGAGGAAGAAAAGTGATTTAGTCAGAAAATATAATCTAAAAGTAAATTGGTTATAGGTATCAAATGTCACAAAATGGCCTGTCCCCTTTGTGACAAAGAAAAGGAGAGAGTAAATTGGAAAAAAGTTGGTTTAACAAAACGAAAGAGGAAATTGAGAAAGAATTTAGTACTAGCTCAAATGAAGGTCTTAGTACAAAAGATGTAGAAGAAAAAAGACAAAAATATGGTTTTAATGAATTAAAAGCTAAAAAGAAAAAAAGCTTATTCGTAAAATTTTTGGAACAGTTTAAAGACTTTATGATTATTGTGTTAATTGTAGCCGCAATTGTATCTGGAATTGTTGGATACATGGAAGGTGAAGGCATCACAGATTCGATAATAATCTTAATTGTTGTTATTGTTAATGCAATTATAGGTGTAGTTCAAGAAAGCAAAGCAGAAAAATCGTTGGAAGCACTTCAAAAGTTAAGCTCACATGTGGCAAAGGTTGTGCGTAATGGAAAGGTTGAAGTAGTTCAATCAAGGGAATTAGTTCCAGGAGATGTAGTCATATTAGACACTGGAGATTATGTCCCAGCAGATTTGAGAATAATAGAGAGTGCTAATTTAAAATCACAAGAATCATCTCTTACAGGAGAGTCTGTACCAGTTGACAAAAATTCTGAAGTTATAGAAGATGAGAAAGTTGGAATTGGCGATAGAACAAATATGTTGTTTTCATCTTCACTTATAACATATGGTAGAGGAAAAGGTATTGTAGTAGAAACTGGTATGAATACAGAAGTAGGAAAAATTGCTACAATTATTAATGATACAGAAGGTACAGCAACACCTTTACAAATCAAGTTAAATAAGTTGGGTAAAACACTTGGTATAGCTGCACTAGCTATATGTATTGTAATATTTATTATAGGAATTCTATATGGAAAAGATATAATAGATATGTTTATGACAGCTGTAAGTTTAGCAGTTGCAGCAATTCCAGAGGGATTAGCAGCTGTTTCTACAATAGTTTTAGCTATTGGTGTTCAAAGAATGGTAAAGAAAAATGCTATTGTTAAAAAGCTTCCTGCTGTAGAGACTTTGGGAAGTGCTACAGTTATTTGTTCTGACAAAACAGGAACATTGACACAAAACAAGATGACAGTACAAAAAGTATTTGTAAATGGACAAGTTGTAGAAGTTGCAGGATTAACAGAAACTGAAGAAAATAAGAAAAACAGTGGAAAGAGTGCAACAGAAGGAAAAAATAAAGAAGGAAACACAAGCGAGTACAGTGATGAATTGCAAAAGTTAATGAATGTAAGTATTTTGTGTAATGATACTAAAATAGGTGAAAATAACACATTAACAGGTGACCCAACAGAAACAGCGTTAGTTGATTTAGGTTTTAAACTAAAATTAGATGTACATGAAATATTAAAGACAAAAAGAGTTAAAGAAGTTCCATTTGATTCAGATAGAAAACTTATGACTACAGTAAACAAGGTAGGAGATAAGTATATAGCATATACCAAAGGTGGAATTGATGAGTTACTTGCAAAATGTAGTAGATATGAAATAAATGGAGAAATAAAAAATAATTTAGATGAATATAGAAGTGAAATAGACAAATATAATGTAGGCATGGCAAAAGATGCATTAAGAGTACTTGCAATGGCATATAAAGAACTTGACCATGAGCCAACAGATGAAGAAATGGCGAAGATAGAGAATGATTTGATATTTGTTGGTATGGTTGGTATGATAGACCCACCAAGAGAAGAGGTAAAACATGCAGTAGAAAAATGTAAGACAGCTGGAATTAAAACTGTAATGATTACTGGTGACCACAAAATAACAGCAGTTGCCATAGCTAAATCTTTAGGAATATTAGAAAATGAAGATGAGGCAATTACAGGAGCAGAACTAGAAGAGATGTCTCAAGAAGATTTGACAAAAAATATTAGAAAATATTCAGTATATGCAAGAGTGTCTCCAGAACATAAAGTGCGTATTGTAAAGGCTTGGCAAGCAAATGGAGAAATTGTTGCTATGACAGGTGATGGTGTAAATGATGCTCCAGCACTAAAAACAGCTGATATTGGTTGTGCTATGGGAATAGTAGGAACTGATGTATCAAAAGAAGCGGCAGACGTAATCCTTACAGATGACAATTTTGCAACTATTGTATCTTCTGTAGAGGAAGGTAGACGTATTTATGATAATATCTTAAAAGCAATACAATTCTTACTTTCAAGTAATGTTGGAGAAATAGTTGCATTGTTTATAGCAATATTAATTACACCATGGATAAGCAGCACATTTGGAATAGATATTGGATTAATAGAGGTATTACTTCCAATTCATATATTATGGATTAACCTAGTTACAGACTCTCTTCCAGCATTAGCATTAGCAGTCGACCCAGCAGAAGACGATGTTATGAACAGAAAACCAAAGAAGCAAAAAGGAATATTTACAAAGGGAATGAGCTGGAGAGTAGTATATCAGGGAGTTATGATAGGACTTTTGACACTTGCAGCATTCATTATTGGACTTGCTACACCAGATGACCAATTACCAGAAATGGTAAGAATTGAAAATAGCATATATAGTGTAGAAGAAGTAGAAAACTTAGATGAAGCTTTAGCAAATGGTGCAGAAATGGTAGAAAAACAAGAAGTAAAAGTAGAGATAGGACAAACAATGGCATTTGTAGTGTTAGCATTCTCTGAATTAGTACATGTATTTAACATTAGAAATAACAAAAAATCAATATTCAAAACACATCCATTCAACAACAGAGTTTTACTTGGTGCAATTGGAGTTTCAGTAGCATTAATGCTAATAATATTATTTGTTCCAGCATTAAGACATCTATTTAGTATACCAATTTTACCAATGGGAAATGTACTAGAAATAATTGGATTGGTAATATTACCACTTGTGATTGTAGAAATATTTAAACTACTAAAAATCAATACATCAAAAGATGAAGCATAGAAAAATAAATATATAAATAAAAAGGCAGACTATAAAAATATAGAAAATGGTTTGCCTTTTTTTATTTTTATTCAAACTATAGAAAAAAACATAAAAATAGTATATAATAGTATAGCAAAATGAAAGTAGGGAGCAATTTAAAATGCATAAAATAGAAATAGTAGGAATGAGGAGAAATAGAGATTTAAAAATTGTTAGAACAATCATAATACTAGCTATTATAGCAATAATTGCATCACTTTGTGTGATTTTCTATAATAAGCATAAAGTAGTAGAAGCTTCTGCTGAAAATAGCAATATAATCATAGAAGAGGTATCAATGAGCGATAATAGTGCAAATTCGGAAGAAGAAAGTAAAGATAAATCGAATGAAAATGTGAATAACAATAATGAGCCAGCAACAGAGGAAGAAAAAGAGTTTATAAATTCAGTAAATAACATATATAATGGAGAAGAAAAAAGAGTATTTTTAACATTTGATGATGGACCTACAGAAGAAGTAACACCACACATATTAGACATACTAGATAAATATAATATAAAAGCTACATTTTTTGTTTTGGGAACTAGGGTAAAGCAAAATCCAGATATATTAAAAAGAGAATATGAAGCAGGTCACTATATTGCAAATCATGGATATTCGCATAAATATAGTAGTGTATATAAAAGTGCTGATGCTGTATTAGAAGAATATAATAGAACTGAAAATGCAATAAGAGATGCATTAGGAAATGACAGCTATTCAAGCAATTTGTTTAGATTTCCAGGAGGATCTCATGGAGGACCATATGAAAAAGTAAAGAAAGAAGCAAGATCAAAACTTAATGAATATGGAATTGCATATTTAGACTGGAGTGCTTTAACATATGATGCAGAAGGAGCTAAGACGAAAGACGATATTTTAAAGAATTTAAAAGAAACAATAAATGGATGGAATAATGTAGTAATACTAATGCATGATGCAGCAGATAAAAAGGTAACATATGAAACTTTAGAAGATGTAATAAAATATTTGCAAGAGAAAGGATATGCTTTTAAAAGTATTTATGATATAATTGCTACGACTTAAAGGTTTTAAAATTATGAATGCCCTGCAACGGTAGTTATAATTAAAATTGCCTCGACGTCCCGACGGAGCTCCCTGCTCCGCTCTACAATTTTAATTATAAACTCCCTGCGCGGGCTTAAAATTCATTTTAACCTTTAAATCGTAATATGAAATTAACAGAGGAGGATTGTATGTTTGATGTTATAATTATTGGAAGCGGACCAGCCGGAATTTCTGCAGCCATATATTTAAAAAGAGCTAAAAAAAATATTCTAATAATTTCAAATGGAAAAAGTGCTTTAGAAAAAGCTGAAAAGATAGAAAATTATTATGGAATAGAAAGTATATCTGGTAAAGAGTTATATGAAGTAGGATTAGAGCAAGCGAAAAGATTACAGATTCCAATAGAAATAGATGAGGTTACTAATATTTCATTTGAAAATAATTTTGTTGTTACAACACCAAATAGAGAGTATGAAGCAAAAAATGTTATAATCGCAACTGGTACAAATAGGATATCACCTAAAATTAAAGGAATAAAAGAATTTGAAGGAAAAGGTGTAAGCTATTGTGCAATTTGTGATGCATTTTTCTATAGGAACAAAGACGTTGCAGTAATTGGAAATGGAAATTATGCCATACATGAAGCAAAACAGCTAAAACCAGTAGCAAAATCTGTAATCATTTTAACAGATGGAAAAGAAATGATACAAAATAGAGATGCTGCTAGCTTTGAAGTAGAAGAAACTCCAATAAGAGAATTTAGAGGAACAAATAGTATAGAAGAAGTAGAATTTGAGAATAATAATACTAAAAAGATAGAGGGCGTATTTGTTGCAATAGGAACAGCATCTAGTGCAGATTTAGCAAAGAAAATAGGTGCAGTTGTAAAAAACAATAATATTGTAGTAGATGATAACATGGAGACTACTGTAAAAGGATTATATGCTTGTGGAGATTGCACAGGAGGATTATTACAAGTTAATAAAGCGGTGTACGAAGGTGCACAAGCTGCTATGAGTATAATAAAGAGTAGTTAATTAAGTTTTTTAGTTGATAATAACAATTATAAAAAAATATAAAAAGAAAGGGTGAAGAAGATGTCAGTATTTAATTTGAACACAAACAATTTCGAAGAGGAGGTTTTAAAATCAGATAAACCTGTTTTAATAGACTTTTGGGCAAGCTGGTGTGGACCATGCAGAATGATGTCTCCTGTAATTGATGCAATTGCAGAGGAGATGAAAGATGAAGTAAAAGTATGCAAAATAAACATAGATGAAGAACAAAATTTAGCTGTTAAATACAATGTAATGAGCATTCCAACTTTTATAGTGTTTAAAGATGGTAAAGAAGCAGGAAGAAGTGTTCCGCCGCGCTGCATGTGGCCC
>CAMOBD010000067.1 GCA_946578345.1 uncultured Clostridium sp. | reverse complement strand
GTTACATATTGATCTGCTCCATAATTCAAACTCATTAATTCATCTATTTCATTATCTCTACTTGTTACCATTATAATTGGTACATCTGATGTTTTTCTTATTTCTTTACATACAAATTCGCCGTCTGCATAAGGCAAATTAATATCTAATAATACTAAATCAGCATTTTCATTTAATATATCTTGTATTGTATTATCAAACTTTTCTAATCCCTTTGCTATAAAACCATTTTTATTTAAAAAAGTTTCTAATTCTTTTCTTATCTTTTTATCATCTTCTACAATTAATATTTTTTGCATGTTACTAACCTCCAGATATATTATAACATACTTTTAAAATTTAAAAATGACATTTTTGTAAGATAGAAAACAAGAGCCACTAATAGCCCTTGTTAATTTGTATTAATATATAATATAAATTACATTATATCATTTTATACATCTACTTTCTCAATATATAACTTTCCGTTTTCATCTTTTTTTACTTTTAATACAAAATCAAATTTATTAATTTCTGTACATAAATAAAAATCTCTCTCAGGGCAGTCTTTCTAAACATTATTTACTATAAAATCAATAACATCATCTTCTTTATAGTTTTCTATATTTTTATTTCTGTCTTCTTCTGTTAAATCAACAAAATATTTATTACATTCTGGCATAATTGACATTGAGTCCAATGGATAACCCGGATTTCTTTTTTCACAAGGCTTGTCTATAAAGTAGAATTTGTTGTTGCAAATAATACCTTCATCTTTTTACCTCCTTGCTTTATTTGTTTTAATATTTATCAATTCCAGTACCATTTTTTAAATACACTTTAATCTGCCTTATTATATGAGGAATATTATAATTTCCGGCAAATTTTTCATTATTTAATAATTCATCATTTATAATTACCCATTCAAGCTTATTCTTCTCTTCTACTAACTTTACATCATGCTTTAGAATACCATAATAAACCTGTAAATTATTTTCATATTTAAAATAATTCAAATCCATAAAATGGTCTAATTCTATATCATTACAAGATATTCCTGTTTCCTCGAATAATTCCCTATATGCTGCCTCATCATTTGTTTCACCATTTTCTACTTTTCCTCCCACAAAATTATACAAGCCCTTATATGGTTCCTTTGCTCTAATACAAAAGAGAGCTTTATCTAAATTATTATTAAATACAACTATTAAATTAAATTTTCTCATTTTAGGTTATCTCCTTCTATCTTTGTTAGAATATTTCTTTAAATTTTCTTTAATCATATTATTTGTTAATATCATATTTTCACCTTTTTTTACTATTTTGTAATATTTTGTGGTGAAAATCAATCATTTTTGATAAATTTTTCAAAAATTTTATTACACTATATAGTTTTTATACATCTACTTTTTCAATATATAGATTTCCGTTTTCATCTTTTTTTACTTTTAATACAAAATCAAATTTATTAATCTCTGTGCATAAATAAAAATCTCTCTCAGGGAAATCTTTTTGTTTTAATTTATTAAAAAACTTATATCCACTAGTTGTTTTTAATTTTTCAATTTCTTCTTCCAAATTACTTATTGTTTTATTTTCTAACAAACTTTTTATATATTTTGCGCACAATAAATCCTCGTCAGATGGATGTTCTCCTGGTCTGCTTAAAGCTACTAATGAGATTTCATCTATCTTATTTTCAAAAATATATCTGACAATTGCTTGTGCATTTACTAAACTACCAGTTATGATTTCTTTAGCATTTATAGCATTTACAATTCCTTGTGTTCCACAACTTGTTGTATGTATAATTGTTTTTTCTGAAAAATCAATATTTTCAATTTGTGAAGGAGAATTACCATAATCAAATCCTGGTAATATTATTCCATTTCTTTCTCCTATTAAAATGTAATTATTATCTTTCTCCTTATAGTCATATGCAATTTGCATATCACCGACAGGAACTAATTTTTTTGCACCATTATTAATCAAATATGGCTCAACAGTGAAAGCTCTAAATACATCTATAATCACCGCTAATCCAGTAGCCTGTTTTGCGTCATTTACTATTTTTATATTCAAAATTTTCTTCCTCCCATCATCTTAAATATTATTTATATTAATATTGTAAAAAATTGTATCCTCAAATTTTTTGTATGTACATTCGTTATTCTCAATCATCACTTTTAATTGTTCTAGAGTAACATATTTGCAATCCATTACTTCACCATCATTATATTTTACAGAATCTAAAGGAATATCTTTTTTTAAAATATAAATATCTCTAAACTTATTTTTTCTTTTAAGCGTTTTGACTAGTTTTAATTCACTAGCTTTAATATCTATTCCAATTTCTTCTTTTAATTCTCTTTGCATTCCTAAAATACTGGTTTCTCCAGATTTTAATCCTCCATGAGTTTCTTCCCATTTTCCTCCACGATTTTTTGCTAAACTTCTTTGAGTTAATAATATCTGATTTAATGAATTTATTATAAAACAATGTACTGTTATTATATATTCATCATCTTTTAATAGGTTAATATCTTTTCTTTTTACTATTTTTCCAGTTATATTTCTATTCTCGTCATAAACATCTACTAATTCCTCTTCCATATATATTCATCACCCAAGATTTACTATTATTTTCTATGATAATACCATAAATAAAATTATTTTTCAATTCTTATCAAAATCATCTTACACATCTTATATTTGGTGCTTTTATATAATATATGATAATTAAAAACGAGAGAATAGCAACTACTACTCTCTCCTAAAATTACACAGATATTAAATTAACATTTTTCATTATACGTCTTTGCACTTTACCTAAACTATTCTTGCTCCAAAAGGTGCTAAAGACAGCTTAGCGATTTTGAAAAACTGTAATCCAAATGGTATTCCTACTATGGTTATGCACCATAGACAACCGAAAAGAAAGTTCTCTAATGCCATTGGAATTCCAAAGAAAATAATCCATATTATATTTGCGATTAATGATGGAACTCCTCCTCCGTATTCGATTTCTTTTCCAAATGGAGCAAACGACATTGATGCAAACTTGAAACATTGTCTACCATAAGGTATTCCCACTATAGTTATACACCAAATGACTCCAGATAATATCCATGAAAGTCCACTAAAGAAACCTCCAAAGATAAACCATAAAACATTTCCTAAAAAGCTCATTATTCATTCTCCTTTCAAAGCATTAATTAATTTCTGTGTGATTTTCTAGCAAAGTTATTTAAACGTTTGCTAAAATAAGTATATATAGTTTTTATTAACTACTAACTTAATTCAAATTAATACTTGTATCAGTATTCTTATATTTTAACAATTTTTTATTAATATTTCCACTATTTTTTCTTAAATTTTTCTTACGATTTTGTAATTTTTTACAATTTACGACTTTATTAGTTCCGAGAAGAAGTAAGCCACAAATTGTAATTTGTAACACAAACAGGAGAATAAAATATTTACTCTCCTGTTGTGTTATTACTCAATAAATTGTAATCTGTATACAAATCATCTAATCTTATTTACGATATTTTTTTGGATTTAACATTGGTACAATAATTGTCAAAATAATCATTAAAGCAACGATTCCAATACCAGTTAATAGGATAATATCATTATAGTTGAAGCTACCATATAATAACAGAAAAAAACCTATTCCACAAACTGCAACACATTTTCCATATAATCGACATATATTTTTTTCATTATAAGTATTCTTCTTTTCCTTTGACATTGTATTCCACCCAGCAAGAAGCCAAGTACCTTTTTGAAAATAAATACAAATGCCCCAAATTATTGCTCCTAAAGGAATTAGCAAAGTAATAATAATTTCAAACAAACTCATATACATTTTCCTTTCTCAGATTACTTTTTATTGAGTTTCAAGAATTTAATAATCATATTTTATCATAAATATATCTAAAACACAAATGAATAAGAAATTAAACGAACTAAGTTCAGAGAAAAACTCCACTAGAAGCTCTTAGCAATTAGAACTTAGTTCGTTTAGTTTAATTGCACAAACTGCGGACTGTCTATGGAGTTTTTAAACTTTATCTCTTATTCTTTTTTTCTTATTTTACTACACTTTCCTAAATATATCAATTTACAAGTTGAAATTTATATGAAATTTTAGTAAAATAGACATAGAACCCCCCTCTCCAATAAAGAGGTAATTTTTAAGAGGGTATGAAATTGTAAATTATTATGCTGGACTAGGTCTTATTAAATGTCCAATTCCACAAACTGGACATAAATTAAAATCTTTTCCAGACACTTTCTTTAATATTTCGAGAGGGGAAATATTTTCTTTAGTTAACACTTTTGTATTTGTGAGGGATTTACAAAGTGTTAATTTTTTTGTTTTATTTCTATTTCCTAATAACCCAAAATGTCGTATCTTCATAAATCTAGGTGGTAATATGTGTAATATGAATCTTCTAATAAATTCATCTGCATCTAATACCATTGTTTTCATCTTATTTTTATCTCTATAATCTCGCCATTTAAAAGTTACTTTTCCGTTATCTATGTTAAGTATTCTATTGTTTGAAATTGCTACTCTATGAGTATATCTACCTAAATATTCTATTACACTATTTGCATTTTTAAATGGTGGCTTACAATATACAATCCAATCTTTAGAATACAATGATGATATGAAATTATCATATTCTTGGATTATATTTAGCTCTTTAATTTCTTTAGGAAAATCCAGCTTTTCTTGTTTCATGTAATATATTAATTTTCCTCTAAATACTTTTGATAATACTTTTATAGGTATGAAAAATTTCTTCTTACTATTTCTCCATTTTCCTAAACTATCAAGTCCTCCAGCTGGTACTATACAATGTATATGTGGGTGATCCTTTAAATTTTGTCCCCATGTATGAAGTATGCTAGTAAATCCTATTTGAGCACCTAAATATTTTTTATCATTTGCTAATTCTTGTAATGTTTCGGATACTGCTTTAAACATTATATTATACATTTTTGTTTGATTGTAATATACAACTTTATTTAATATATCTGGTATTGTAAATACTACATGAAAGTATTTTACATTTAGTACATTAAACTTTTGATTGTATATCCACTTTTCTTTTGCAGATAGTTGACATTTAGGGCAATGTCTATTTCTACAAGAATTGTAACTAATTTTCTTATGTCCACAATGGTCGCATACATCTTCATGTGCTCCAAGCTCTGCTGTTCTACATTTTTCTATTGCATTTAATGTCTTCTTAACATATATTGGTAAATTGTGTTTCTCTTTATATTGTTTCCCATATTGTTCTAGTATATTTTGTAACTCAGGCATTTTCATCACCTGACCCATACAATCTATCTAATGGACTTACAATATCTTTTTCTACATTTGCAAGATGCAGATATTCCATCGTTGACCTTATTCCAGAATGTCCAAGTAACTTTTGTAAATGCAATATATCTAATCCGTTTTCTATTAAATCTGTAGCAAAATTATGCCTTAGTCCATGTACTGTTACTTTTCTTTTTATTCCAGCTTTTTTCCTGATTTCTCTAAATGCTATTTCTGGTCCTGATACAGTATATTTATCGTTTGTTTGTTGAGAAATGAACAAGTAGTTTTCCTTGTGATTTGGTCGATATACTTTAAAATATTCTCTTAGAATATCAAGATTTGTTTGTGATAACAAAGTGTATCTGTATTTGCTTTCTTTTCCTTCTCGTACTAATATTCTCATATTTTTACTATCAATATCTTGTATTCTTAAATTGCACAGTTCCGATATTCTAAGCCCTCCACCATATACTGTCATAAACATAGCTTTATATTTTAAACCGCAATCTTTCATTCTCACAAACTTTAAAGAATCTTTTTAATTCTTCCTTTGTAAACATTTCTGGCTTATTCTTTTGTATTTTAAACAATGGTATTCTTTTTAAATTCAACACTTTATTTAAAGTTGTACCATACATAAATCGTATTGCACTATTGTAAGTGTTTACATCGCGTCTTTTGTTTTTACATTCTTCAACTAGATACTTTAAGAAATCTCGAATATCATCTTCTGTTAATTTTTCAATATCTTTTCCTTTGTGAAAATTCATATACCTACTAACTCGCCAGATATATGATTTTTTTGTTCTTTCTGCTAAACCTCTAAATGTCATGTCTTCTTTCATGTGTTTTAGTATTTCTTCATTACACATCAAAAAAACTCCTTTCAATAAATATTTGTAGACATAATCTACATAATATCTATTTTAAAGAGTTTTTGCTTATATTTCAATACTTACAAGTTTTATTCTCAAATTAGTAGCAAATTTTCCTATTTAGTGTTATACTAACTTAAACGACCACTGCGACAGCTGTTTAGTGCAATTGTAATTTGTCTCTCACTTACTTTACCAAATTTATAATTTTTGTTGCCACTTTTTCAATAAATTTCTCATCATGTTCTACAAAAATAATGGTAGGATTATAATTTAGAATAGCATCTTCTATTTGTTCTCTTGTCAATATATCAATATAGTTTAAAGGTTCATCCCATATATAAATATTAGCCTGTTCTGAAATACTTTTTGCAATTAGAACCTTCTTATTTTGACCTTCACTCATATCTTGAATATTAGTATCAAAATCAAATTGTGATAATCCCATTTTTACTAACATTGCTTTAAAAATACTTTCATTTATTTTATTATCGTAAGCAAAAGTTCTCAAATTTCCTTTTAAATCTTCTGTACTCTGAGAAACATAAGATATTTTTAAATCATTTGCAACCATAAACTCTCCATTATACTGTAATTCTTCTCCTAAAATAAGTTTTAATATACTTGATTTACCAATGCCATTTTTTCCAATTAGTGCAACCCTATCGCCATTATTAACTTCAAAAGTAATAGGGTTAAATATCGTTTCTTTACTATATTTTATCTGCAAGTTATGTGCAAAAATTAATGGATTCTTATTACTTTTTAGAGGAATAATTTTTAATGTATCATTTACCTCTATATTTTTTAACAAATTAGTCTTTTCATTTATTGCTTTTTCTATTCTTTGTTCCATAACTTTTGATTTTTTCATCATTTTATCTGCTTTATGTCCTATATATCCTTTATCTATTGTAGTTTCTGAATTATATTTTTTATTTTTTGTTTTTTCAGCCTCATTTGACCATTTTGCACAATTTTTAGAAGCTATTTCAAGTCTATTTATATCTTTCTGCAATCTTTCATTTTGTATTTTTTCAAAATTATCTTGCCTATTTTTATTTTCTTTCCAAGATGAAAAATTACCTTGTTGTATTTCTATATTAGTATTATTTATAGAAATTATATGATTTACAACTTTATCTAAAAAATTTCTATCGTGAGATACTAATATAAATCCTTTTTTCTTTTCTAAATAATTTACTAAATTATTTCGTGTTTCAATATCCAAATGATTTGTAGGCTCATCTATAAGTAAAAAGTTATTACCTTTTAAAAATAAACTTATTAAAAGTATCTTTATTTGTTCGCCACCACTTAATAAGTTAAAACTTCTATATAATACTTCAGTATCTGTATTAAGTAAATTTAATTCTCTTATAATTTCCCAATCTTCAACATTCGGAGCAATCTCATTTACTATTTCTATTGCCATTCTTTCTTTGTTTTTTACTTCAAAATGGAAGTAATCAAACTCAACATTTTTTGATATTGCACCTTGATATTCATATTTTCCTAATAATAACTTTAAAAATGTAGTTTTACCTTTACCGTTTCTTCCAATTAATCCTAATTTCCAATCAGTATCTATATTAAATGATACATTTTCAAATATATTTTTTAGGCTTCCATCATATCCAAAAGTTAAATTGTTTACACTTATTAAAGACATCTATTCCTCCTACAAATTATTATTTTGCGAACTACTAAATTGTAATTTATAATTTGCTTATTACTTTTTTCTGTCAACTTCTTTGTTTACACTATTGCTAATAATATAGAAATTGGAAATATAGCTACTGGATAAAATTCTTATTTTCAATTTTTCAATTTAAAAATTTTCTTTTGGCGCTTAGTTTCAAATTTCCAATAACCATGATTACGATTTCGATGTTTTTTTTGAATCTTGTTTTGATTGTTTTTCATGTCTTGTTCAGCATTTAATATAATAGCTTTTTTTTCGTTGGAAACAAATTTAAGAAAAACATCATATAGGTACAGCCATCCATCGTATGAGATTTCAGTAAGCGTTGACTCTAATTTAATTTTTAAAAACTTGCAAATGCGTTTTTGTTGCTCATAAGTAAACAATTTTTTTGTTTTATCTTTGAAAGTATTTCCAGATGCTAAAAATATATATGACAGAAAATTTCTATAGTCTATCGCATCCTCAACATCAGCAGATGTTTTTCTTTGAAAGTGAGCAAAACATATTCGTGCATTTGGCACAGGATAAAAATCTGATGGTTTAAACTCATAAATCAATTCAGCGGAAAACCAAGGTTTGTATAAAAGAGACCTCAAACTTTCGTTATAAAAAGGCTGTCCAGAATACCTTAGAAAAGCTTCATACTGCATTATGAAATATATATCTTCAGGAGGATTATCATCTTCAAATACTTTTTTCATAATATCAGCAGTTATGTTAAATGGAATATTTGCACATACTTTATATGGTTCTTTTACTGATATTTTATATTTTAAAAAATCCATCTCTATTATTTGAACTTTTTTAGATTCTTTATACTTTTCAGATAAAGTTTTCGCTAATTTCGCATCAAACTCTATTGCTATAACTTGCTTGCTTTTTTTTGCAAGTTCAATGGTAATAATTCCTTTTCCAGGACCTATCTCAATTATAATATCGTCGTTACAAATATTACTCTTTGATAACAAAGTCGCTACAAGTTGTTTACTATGTAAATAATTTTGCGAATGTTCTATTCCCATAAATACCTCCTTTACAAATTACTATTT